>CBETWC010000205.1:0-4141 GCA_965539925.1 uncultured bacterium | reverse complement strand
AACACCGAACACGTTGTTACGGGTCAGGTGAAGCTGTGAACTCCGTTTCCGGAGCTGTCCGGTCAGGTCCTCATCGTCGGTCACGATCAGCGTGTCGCACACACCGGCGAGCCCGAATGTCTTGATGGGACCGTGGGTTGCTGCCCATCTCACGCCAGAGCCGGAGGCAACGGTTGCGAAGGGAGTGAAGCTCGACGTCGAAAGGATGATGTCTGCGTGGATCTCATCGGCAAGGACGAACACATCATGCTCAGCACAGATCCGGGCAACAGCGCCCAGTTCATCCGCCGTCCACACCCGACCGACTGGATTGTGGGGGTTGCACAGGATCATCATCTTCGTCGATGGCTCCGAAGCCTTTGCTTGGAGATCGTCGAGATCCATGCGATACCCATCCGGGGTCAGCTGCAACGAGTTCTTGGCGACCGATCGGTGGAGTCTCGTGACAAGGGGCTTGAAGTCGGTGAACACCGGCGGCTGGAGGATCACTCCGTCACCCACATCGGTGAGCATCTCCATAAGCACACCGATGGACGTGCCGATGCTCGGGCTGATCGTCGTGTGAAGCCCGGCGCCATCCCAGCCGTGCCTTACCGCCATCCACTCCCAGAACGTCTGCAGAACGGAATCGGGACGCGTCTCGTATCCGTACCAACCCGTCGCGGCACGCTCCTCGAGGGCGGCTCTGACCGTCGGTGCAAGTTCGACGTACGGCTCTGCAATCCACAGAGGTAGAAGATCATCGTCACCGCCGAAGAGGCGAGCGAGACTCACTCGGTCGTCGGCTTGGGGCGTCCCTGTGGAGTGTGGCTCGATTGTTGGCATGGAAGCAGCGTAGGGCGTCACCCAGCCATCAGCTATCAGCTGTCAGCTGTCGGCTGTCGGCCAGCAGGTCTCGATGGGATGCGCTCAGATCGCGCCTTCGCAATGCTCGAACGTCTAGTCTCAGCGAATGCGTGACCGGACCGATCGAAGAACACCCTCGCCAGGTACAGCCTTGCGCGTTGCTGCTGTGGCTGGAGCGCTCGCGATCGTTGTCGCATCCTGCGGCGGAACAGAGACTCCAGTAATCGATGTTCCGGTCCAAGACGCTGACCTTGTCGCCGTGGGCAACACGCTCTACCAGCAGAGTTGCGCCGTCTGCCACGGAAGCGATCTACGCGGAACCGACAGAGGCCCATCGCACCTGTCGGTGGTGTACGAGCCGAGCCACCACGGCGATCAGGCATTCCTGGTCGCTGTCCGAGCCGGTGCCCGTCAACACCACTGGGATTTCGGCAACATGCCACCGATCGAAGGCCTCAGTGATGCCGATGTCGAGGCGATCGTCGCCTTCGTACGCGAGATCCAGCGAACCGAAGGCTTCGAGCCCTACCCACCCTGATGCCTGTCAGCTCTCAGCCATCAGCTCTCAGCCATCGGCCAGCACTCGGACGGCGAAGCCGTCCCCTCTGCCTGACACCTGACACCTGATTTCCTCCTTTCCCCTTGACAAAGGGAGAGCCTTCCCATATATTCGCTCCTCAATGAACGTTGCAATCACCCGCGAGATGATGTGTATGGCCATGAAACAGCCGTGCAGACCTCACGCGTAGAAACGCAACACCCAACACACCAAAGGATCTGCACCGGCGACGGAGCGGGTCCTTTTCTCTTTCTGACAGCACCCCCTCCGAACACCACCGCAGCCTTCGGACAACCCGGGAGGGACCATGTCAGACAACTATCGCTACGAGACTCTGCAGATCCATGCAGGGCAGGAACCGGCACCAGGCACGAACGCCAGGGCGGTTCCGATCTACCAGACAACGTCCTACACCTTCGATGACGCCGCCCACGGTGCGAGGCTCTTCGCCCTCGAGGAGTTCGGCAACATCTACACACGGATCATGAATCCGACAACCGATGTGTTCGAGCAGCGCATAGCTGCACTCGAAGGTGGCGTTGCTGCTGTTGCAACTGCAAGCGGTCAGGCAGCCCAGCTCACCACGATCACGACCCTCGCCTCTGCAGGCGACAACATCGTGTCGACGTCGTACCTCTACGGAGGCACGTACAACCAGTTCAAGGTTGCCCTCGAAAGGCTTGGCATCGAGGTTCGCTTCGTGTCCGGCGACGACCCTGCGGAGTTCGCATCCCGAATCGACGACAAGACCAAGGCCCTCTATCTCGAGACCATCGGGAACCCGAGATTCAACGTCCCAGACCTCCCTGCGTTCGCCGAGGTCGCGCACGAAGCAGGTATCCCTCTCGTCGTGGACAACACGTTCGGTGCAGCTGGCTACCTTGGTCGCCCGATCGATCACGGTGCCGACATCGTTGTTGCATCAGCCACCAAGTGGATCGGCGGGCACGGCACTTCGATCGGCGGCATCATCGTTGACTCGGGCAACTTCGACTGGAGCAGCGGGAAGTTCCCCGGCTTCACGGAGCCATCACCCAGCTACCACGGTCTGGTGTTTGCGGACACATTCGGGGTGGACGGTCCCTTCGGGAACATCGCTTTTGCGATCAGAGCGCGGGTAGAGGGCCTCAGAGACCTGGGAGCGTGCTTGTCCCCATTCAATGCGTTCCTGCTCCTCCAGGGTGTTGAGACCCTGTCGCTGCGGGTACAGCGACACGTGGACAATGCCCTCGAGCTAGCGAAATGGCTGCAGGACCAGCCGAAGGTCTCGTGGGTCAACTACCCGGGCCTTGAGGACCACCCGTACCACGAGATAGCGGGTCGCCTCCTCACAAACGGGTATGGAGCGGTCCTGTCGTTCGGCATCGAGGGTGGGGCGAAACCGGCAGAACAGTTCATCAATTCCGTTGAACTCGCCTCGCATCTCGCGAACGTCGGTGATGCCAAGACCCTCGTGATCCACCCGGCGTCGACGACGCACCAGCAGCTTGACCGCGAGGAACAGCTGACATCTGGTGTCACCGACGACCTCATCCGGGTATCCGTCGGCATCGAGCACATCGAAGATATCAAGGCTGACTTCGAGAAGGCATTCGCCGCTCTGACCGCCGTCAAGGCCATCGCGTCGTGAAGCACACGCTCGTCGTTCCAGGAGCGTTCCCCCTCGAGGACGGGGGAGCGCTCCACGACGTCAACGTCGAGGTCCGCACGTGGGGCACGTTCCGAAAGGAGGCGACGCTGATCTGCCATGCGCTCACGGGAAGCGCTGATGCCGATGACTGGTGGAAAGACCTCTTCGGTCCGGGGCGCATCTTCGATCCCTCCGGCTCATTCATCGTGTCGATGAACGTTCTCGGAAGTTGCTACGGGACGACCGGACCGACCTCCCACCCTGAGACGGAGAGCTTCCCTGACATCACGATCAGAGACATGGTGCACCTTCAGAAACTCGTCCTTGATCAACTCGGCGTTGAGTTCCTCGAGGTCGTGATCGGTGGGTCAATGGGCGGCATGCAGGTCCTCGAGTGGGCTGTGTTGTATCCGGAAATGGTTGACACGATCATTCCCATCGGCGTTGGGTCGGCACAATCCGCCTGGGCGATCGGCCTGTCCGAAGCCCAGCGCAGCGCCATCCGCACCGCAGCCACGCCTTCCGATGGTCTTGCCACTGCCCGGATGATCGCAATGTGCACATACCGCAGCCCGGCAAGCTTCCAGAACCGCTTCGGGCGCGAATCGGAGAACGGATCGTTCGCTGCACAGACGTACCTGCGCTATCAGGGTGAGAAGCTCGTCGACCGATTCGATGCCGACACCTATCTGACACTTCTCGGTGCAATGGACTCCCACGATCTCGGACGAGGACGAGGACCTCGAGAAGCCATCCTGCAACGGATCAAGAACCGTGCCCTTGTGATCAGTATCAGCACGGATGTCCTGTATCCCGTCTCCGAGGCGCGATCGATGGCGGCCGCCATGCCGAACGCACAGTTCGCAGTCCTCGACAGCCCCAACGGGCACGATGCCTTCCTCATCGAGACACACAAGCTGGAACGGATCGTCAAGACCTTCCTCGCCAGCGAACGCCCCAGCGCATCGGTCACAAGCCTCGGAGCCGCGTGGGCGTGAGAGGAAGGACAAGAGACGAAAGACAAAAGACGAAAGACGAAGAGCGGAGAGGCGTCAGGCGTCAGGCGTCAGGCGTCAGGCGTCAGGAAACGGAACCCCAGGGGAACT
>CBETWC010000204.1:0-4158 GCA_965539925.1 uncultured bacterium | reverse complement strand
CCATGCCCAAGGTGTAGCCCTTGGTGCCGCTGAACTCGGAATCGGCGCCACCGTCTTCATGCCCGAGGCTGCAGCGATCCCCAAGGTCGTGGCCACCCGTGGATACGGGGCCGAGGTCATCCTTGCGGGCGAGAACCTCGCTGAGGCAACAGACCATGCCGTCAGGTTCAGCAAGGAGACAGGGGCATCCCTGATCCACCCCTACGACGACCCCGCGATCGTCGCTGGCCAGGGGACCCTCGGCATCGAGCTCCATGAGCAGGTGCCCGATATCGACACGGTGCTGATCCCCATCGGTGGTGGGGGCCTGATCTCGGGCTCCGCGCTTGCGCTCAAGCACCTGCATCCCTCAGTCAGGATCATCGGCGTCCAATCCGCAAGCGTGCCCACGTATCTGAGGGCAAGAGCCACCGGCGAGGCGGTTCAGATCGAACCGCAGCCGACGATCGCTGACGGCATCGCCGTATCCCGGCCATCCCAGATGTGTTTCTCGATGATCGAGGAGTACGTCGACGACATCGTCTCGGTCGACGACCAGCAAACGGCGGGTGCCGTGGCTCTCCTCCTGGAGCGGGCGAAGCTACTCGTGGAGCCTTCAGGAGCAGTGACCGTTGCCGCACTCGTCAATGGAGTCGTTGAGCCTGCCGGCCGCACGGTTGCCGTGCTCTCGGGTGGGAATGTCGATCTTCTCCTCATCGACGGGATAGTCAGGCATGGCCTCCAGACCCGGGGCCGTTTCGCGTCATTCTGGGTCACTGTTCCTGACGAACCGGGGCAGCTCTCCCAAGTCCTCACGACCGTGGGTGCCCTCGGTGGAAACGTCCTCAGCGTCAGTCACCACAGGGAAGGCACGGTTCGTGCGTTCGGCACCGTGAAGATCCACATCACCATCCAGACTCGGAGCCAGGACCACATCGATGCGATCCTGGACGGTCTGAAGCACTACGAGCTTTCGAGCACCCATGAGGGTCGCGGGAGCGGTTCGTAGTCGAACGCAACCGCCACGAGAACGAGCGCGTGCGCAGGCGCGGCACCAGCTGACCGGTGACGCTCGCTCGATGCGAGGATGCTTGGGACTGCGTCCGGTGACACCCTCCCCCGCCCTACCTCGAGACAGACGCCCACGATGGACCGAACCATCTGGTGGCAGAACGCATTGGCTCCGATCGACAGTTCGACGATCTCGCCCTTGCGGCGCCACTGAGCCCACAGCACGAGGCGTTCGGTCGCCTTGCCCTCTTGCTTGCGACAGAACGCGGCGAAATCGTGTGAACCCACCAGCGGAGTGACGGCCGCGTTCATCTCGTCGACGTCGAGGGGTTCCTGATAGGTGAAGATGGTGCCAGCCGACAGCGGATCGTGAACAGTTGAATTGTTGATGCGATACCGATATGCCCGGCCGGTGGCCGAGTACCGGGCATGGAAATCGTCTGGCGCCTGCACAAGGCGTCGCGCAGCGATCTCGGGCGCGAGTTGGCTGTTGAGTGACCAGAGCACTCGATCCGTATCGAGTTCACCACAGGTGAACGAGACGACCTGCTCGGTGGCGTGGACACCTTTGTCCGTCCGCCCGGCCACGAAGGTCTCTGCCCCTGCAGTATGTGGAGCGAGAGCGGCTTCGAGTTCGCCCTGCACGGTGCGAACGTCAGGTTGGATGGCGTATCCGAAGAAACCGGATCCGTCGTATGCGAGATCGAGACGGTAAGTCGGCATTGCTTAGAACGACAGTATCGATCCGAAGATGGCTTGGGCGATGACGACCACCACGAAACCCCCAACAGCGGCCATGACAGCCTTGGGAAGCGGGATGTCTGCTGTGTACATGAGGCCGTTCGCGACGACAATGACGAACCAGGCTCCACCAGCCAGCAGGGCCAAGGTCGCCGTCGGGATGATCAACGCTGTGAACACGATCAGAAGGAGCGTCGGGAAGGCAAAGCCCGTGATACGGAGGTAGATGGCGTACTGACCAGAGCCGTCGAGGAGGTAGCGGCTCACGAGATACACGGCACCCGAGTAGATCACCCAGGTGAAGAGGGCGCTGAGAAGCAGTTGGAACAGGGTGAGCGGATTCAACAGGTCAAACAACGATCTACCCAGTCCGAGCGAGATGAGAACCTGCGTGATGACGACAAGAATCGCCGCGTCACCTGTGGCACGGTCGTTGAAGTCCATCCACACGAATGCATCGCGTTGGAGCTTGATGGCTTGGAGGAGGCGGCTGAAGACGACGCCCAGAGAGATCACCCCTTGGATCAGTGGGGCGAGCTTACTGGTTCGCGACTGGGAACTCAGTCGGATGCACGCCGAACACCCTCAGCACCGGCCCCGAGTGCCTCATCGACGTCGTACGCGTCAAGATCGTCGAATACAACCCATCTGGCATCGATCACCTCATCGATCGGCCCGATATCGCTGGTCGTGGCACGGAAGCCGAGACCAAGGTCGATGTGCAGATGAGCCGGTTCGATCCCTCGCTCAGGAATCTCGTGGGCGTCGATGCGCATGAGTGATGATCCCACTCGAACCAGGCCGCCGACACCTGTCTCCTCGAAGATCTCCCTGCGCGCAGCGTCCTCAACCGTGGCGTCTTCCGGATCAATATGCCCACCGGGCTGCAGCCACCGGTCCAGCTTGCCGTGGTGGATCAACAGGAGGGACAATCCGTCCGGGGAGATGACGAACCCGGAAGCCGTGAAGTGCCCAGGCTCGAACTCCGACCTCGGCCACATCGGCCGACCGCTGCCAAGAACCCCAATCGCCAACTCATGGGACCACCCATCCCCATCGGCGTCATACCCGCGAACAAGCTCTTCGAGATCAGATGGATCGGTCATGGAGCGAAGAGTAGGTGTCAGGCGTCAGGTGTCAGGCGTCAGGAAGAGCACATGCAACCACTCATTGCGTCCTCCCCTGGTGGGAGGACAGGCGAGTCTGCGAGCCAGGAGGGGGGAGCCAGCCTGCGACCCACTCTTGCGTCCTCCCCTGGTGGGAGGACAGGCGAGTCTCCGAGCCAGGGGGGAGCGAGCCTGCGAGCACGCCAGTGACGCCAACCCGCGGTGCACTCCTGGTGCAAGATTCTGCCGTACCGGGCTCGCAGGCTCGCCGACCCCCTGGCTCGGAGACTCGCCTGTCCCCCCGTGAAGGGGGGACGAACACGAAGAGAGGGTCGGTCCTTGCGGATCGACCCTCTCTTCAGTTCTTACCTGACGCCTGAAACCTGACGCCTGATGCCTGTCAGACCAGCTCCACCTTGGCCATCTCGGCACCGTCTCCACGACGGGGGCCGAGCTTGATGATCCGCAGGTAGCCGCCATCGCGGTCTGCGTACCGAGGTGCAACTTCGTCGAACAACTTCGTCACAGCGTCGTTGTTCGGGATCTTCTTGAGCACCGTGCGGCGAGCATGGAGGTCACCGCGGCGTGCCTTGGTGATCACTTTCTCTGCATACGGGCGCAACACCTTTGCTTTCGCATGGGTTGTTGTCACGTACTCGTGCTGGATGAGATCTGCGGTCAGATTCGAGAGAATCTTGCGCTGATGCTCAGGCGAACCTCCGAGCCGCTTCCCCTTCTTCGGGCGTGGCATCAGGCAACGATCCCGTCTGCGTCCGCGTAGTTCTTCAGCGAGAAGCCGAGTTCGTCGAGCTTGGCGACGACCTCTTCAAGTGACTTCTGGCCAAAGTTGGTGATGTTCAAGAGATCCTCTTCGGTCTTCTCGATCAGTTCACCAACAGACTGCACCTGGGCACGGCGCAGGCAGTTGCGGGGGCGCTCGGAAAGGTCGAGAGCTTCGATCGGGAGATCGAGGTGCTCCTGGCCCGAGGGCTCGACCGGTGCAAGCTCGTCGGGGATGAGCGAGTCGTAGTCGTCCATCTCCGAGATGAGCTCGAACAGGTTCGACAGCGTGCCACCTGCGGAGGACATTGCCTCTCTCGGTGTCACGGATCCGTCGGTCTCGATATCGAGGACAAGGCTGTCGAAGTCAGTGCGCTGACCGACCTGCGTCATCCCGATCTGGTAGGAGACCTTCCTGACCGGTGAGAAGATCGAGTCGATCGGAATCACACCGATTGTGTCGCTCTTCTTGTTCTTCTCCGCACTGCGATAGCCAACGCCACGCTCTGCGGTGAGCTCGATCTCGAGCCTTCCCGAGGTG
>CBETWC010000203.1:0-4160 GCA_965539925.1 uncultured bacterium | reverse complement strand
AACAGATGCCAGATGCCAGACACATCTGGAAGCGAAGCGTTCTGGTATCTGGTATCTGGTCTCTGTTAAAGAAGACTCTGCAGGTCGTACGTTGTGGAGGGGTGGCGGAGTTTGCCGAGGGCCCTGGTTTCGATCTGGCGGACGCGTTCTCGGGTGATGCCGAGGTGTGCTCCGACGTCTGAGAGGGTTCGTGGCGCGTGGGCGTCGAGGCCGTATCGCAGCACGAGCACTGTCTGCTCGCGGTCGTCGAGCGTTCCGAGTGCCCTGACGAGTTCCTCCTTGCGTGCTTTCTCTGCCACCTTGACAAACGGATCCTCAGCATCGTCGTCCTCGACGAAATCGCTCAGCTCTGCGTCTCCGTCGTCTCCAACCGGCCGGTCGAGGCTCACCGTGTCGCACGGTGCGTTGAGGGCCACGATGATCTTCACCTCGTCGAGTCCGCTGACCTCGGAGATCTCGCTGATCGTCGGTGTGCGTCTGAGGGTCTCTCGCAACGAGAGCTCTGCTTCCTGGACGGTCCTTACGATGTCGACCATGTGCACGGGGAGCCGGATCGTTCGTCCGTGGTTTCCCAGGCCTCTGGTGATGGCCTGCCTGATCCACCAGGTGGCGTAGGTGGAGAACTTGAATCCCTTGCGCCAATCAAATTTCTCAACTGCGCGTATAAGGCCGAGGTTTCCTTCTTGGATGAGGTCCAGGAGGTCAAGGCCCCTGCCCGTGTATCGCTTTGCGATGGAGATGACGAGCCGCAGATTGCATCGGATGAACTGCTGTTTCGCGTGGTCGGCCTGTCGGACATACCGAACGAGGACGACCCGTTCTTCAGTCGCAATGTCAGTGTCCCCGGCGAGCTCCTGTTCAGCCTTCTGGCCTCGCTCTATGACGCGTGCCAGCCTGACCTCATCCTCTGCCGTGAGTAGATCGTGTGTCGATACCGATTCGAGGTACAGACCGATCGCGTCTGCGACCGTAGCTTCCCTTGGAGCGCCAGCCATACAACCCCCCGTCATAGGCATACCGCATCGTGCTTTCCAGCGCTCTGGAAGATATCACCACGAGACCAGTTCGGCAAGAGAGTTGTACCCTTTCTACGAACACCCCTGACCGGTAGCCAAACCATGAATCGTCTTCTCCTTCTCTCGCTCGTCCTTGTGGCGCTCATTGCTTCCTCGTGCACGGGAGGCGTTGGAGTGCAGCCAGGCGACGCGGTCAGGCCACCTCAGCTCGCTGATCCGACGTTTGAAGTGGTGGTGATCGCAGCCGACGATCTCGGAGCGTTGGACGCCACGGTGAAAGTGGATGGTGTCTCGGCCCTTGCATCCTCAGAGGGACCTCCGATCATCACTTGGGCGAAGATACCGATCGAGATCGAGGCGACGGCAGACGGCTTCCAGCCCTTCACCTTCACCGTCGAGCACTTCCCTGATGCGTCGCGCATAGAGGTTCGTCTCGAGCCCGTTGTCCTGTCTGGCCGCGTGCTCGGCGAGACTGGGAGGCCGCTCCCCGGCGTAGAGGTGTCTCTCGGAGGTAGGTCCGACCACACAGACAACGAAGGTCGTTTCTCGCTCCAGAGGGCCAAGCCGGGGACGATCCAGCTCTCCCGACCGGCATGGCAGCCGACCGAGTACTCCTGGGACGGAAGCTTCGACCAGTACGACATGGCAATGTCACCCAACGTGGTCAATGCCATCCGTATCGCACCGGAGGACCTACTTGATTCGAACCGGTGGCAGACGTTGCTGTCACTTGCCGATGACACAGGCATCAACGGTCTCGTCATCGACCTCAAGACCGAGGACGGCACTGTGGTGTACCGAACCGATGTCGCCACCGCCAGCTCGATCGGTGCAGTGAGGAGCTATTTCGAACTGCCCGACATCGTTGACGCTGCCAGCGAACACGACCTGTATTTGATCGGGCGGATCGGTGTTTTCCAAGATGACTTCTTCGCTGAGGCCAACCCTGAGCACGCCGTTCTCGATGAGGACGGCAGCCTGTGGAGATCTCGGAACGGTTTCGCGTGGCTCGATCCCTCAGACCCGGTTTCATTCGAGTACGCGATCGCTTTGGGCGAGGAGGCCTGCAACGACGGATTCGATGAGGTCCAGTTCGACTATGTGTCCTACCCGTTCGGCGGCGATGTGTCGACAGCCACGTTTGATGGTGCCTACACCCAGGAGGTGAGGGTGGCTTCGATCAGTGCATTCCTCACGAGGGCGTACGCGGTGCTGCACCCGATTGGTTGCACGGTGTCGTCGACTTTGCTCGGGATCGTGCTCGAATCTGGCGAAGACGAGGGAGTTGGCCAACGTCCTGGTCCCATGTCGCGCATCGTTGACGTGCTCTCACCAACGTTGTACTCGACAAACTACGGCCCGGGATGGAAAGGCTTCGAGGATCCCAACGATCACGCCAAGGAGATCGTGGAAACCGCGCTACGAGGTGGCAGCAGCAAGCTCGATGGCTACGGATACCTCAGACCGTGGCTGCAAACCTGGACGATTTCGAAGGCGGATCAGAGGGCAGTGCAGGCGCTCGTCAGCGACGGTGGCATGGGCTGGATGTTGTGGTCCAATTCAGCGAACTACTCGAAAGCAGCGCTGCCTTCGCGATAGAGCCTCAGAGAGGCTGACCGAGTGGAGGCGGGAGTCTGTGCTCGCGGTCATATGCGTCTCGCAGGAAGGGATAGGGGTTCGTCTTGCGACCATCGTGCTTGATCTCGAAGTGGGTGTGCGTGACGGTGCCCTCTGCGTTTCCGGAGTCACCAACGTACCCGATCACCTGACCAGCTTCGACCTCGTCGCCTTCCATGAGCGTTGCGAAGAAGGCAGTCCAGGTGCCACCCTCGCCGTCGTCCGAGCAGCACGTGTCGTTGTTGAGGTGCATGTACGTAGTGGACCAGCCGTCTCCATGGTCGATGCGGATGAAGTAGCCGGACAACCTGTGCTTCCCAAGTTCCGTCACCACACCATCGGCCACGGCAAGCACCTCGGTGCGACGTGGACTCATGATGTCGATTCCCTCATGGCGGCGACCGCCTGAGCGTGCGGCCCCCCAAGAATTGGAGAATCCGATCTCGCTCGTGCGGTGAGGGAACACCGTGAGTACGAATCGTGATGATTCATCGGATGCTTGGGCTGGTGTTGGATCCGAGATCCAGGCAGCGGATGTGAGCGTGATGGCGGCAACGGTGACCGCAGAGAACGCGCGGAGAAATGCTTTGTGCATGGGGATCTGACCTCCTGGAGGAGCGCATCGTCCTACCGGCGCTCACTCGACTCTGTGTCGAACCATCAAGATAACTCCGGTTCCCGTATAGCGGTCTCCTATTTACACACACGGTGATGGTGGTAACCGGCGGTTTGTCGCACAGGCTCCGGTATCCTCCCGGCGAATCCACAAAGGACCCCTGCGTGACTACTACCCCAACTCTTGGTGCAACCGACGCCGTCTGGATGGCCTCTCAGCGTTCGGCAGCCCTCGACCGGCTTGCTGAGATCGCCATGCCGTCAGAGCGCGAGGAGAACTGGCGCTATCTCGATCTCAACTTCGATGCGGACCTCTCAAGTGCACCGGTAGCGCCCGGTTCCGTTGGGAAGTCCGATCCGATCGTTGACGCGTGGAAAGGAAAGACGGTGTCGATCGTCGACGGGTTCGTAGTGACCGAGGGTGTCCCGACGATCGCAGAAGCCGATGCGGAGATGGCTCTGGTCGATGACGACCACTACTTCGCCACAGCGTTCACGGCCTACGCCCCAGGTGCGGCGCTGCTCACCGGAGATCATCTTGCCGAACCGCTTCTTGTGGACGTGCAGGCCACGTCGAGTGCAACGACGTTCCCCGGTGTGCACCTCGCGGTTCCCAAGGGCTCAGATGCCTCGGTGATCGTCCTTCTGCGGTCGGCTACAGACGATCCCGCAACAGTCGTGCCAACGATCACCGCCGATGTCCAGGACAATGCGCGTCTGGCACTCACGATCATTCAGGACTGGAACTACGGGACACGGTCGTTGGGTAGAGGCGTCATCAAGCTGGGACGCGACGCCAGCCTCGTCCTGAGCGAGATCGGTCTCGGAGCGAAGCTTGGTCGCCTCCATCTCGACGTCGACTTCATCGGCAACGGCTCGAATGCCAAGGTCTACGGTGCCTACTTCGGTGAA
>CBETWC010000202.1:0-4202 GCA_965539925.1 uncultured bacterium | reverse complement strand
CGCAAGATGCCGCTCGAGTTCGCTGAGCGGAACAGATATCGACCCGGGGATATGACCTGCCTCGTACTCCTCACCGGGGCGAACATCAAGGACGATCACATCACCATCGCCGGCACGAGCCATCAAGTCGGCCCTGCCCACAGGATCGAGTTCGTCCCTGGCTTCGAAGTAGTCCCTGGTGACCTGCTCCACTTCGGCAAAGCGGTCACCTGCCAGGTCACGCAGCGCAAAGTAGAAGCCACACACTGCTTCATCAGCGAGGCGGTAGAACACCCGCGTACCCTCCTTGCGAGTATCGACGAGCCTCGCCTCACGCAGTACACGGAGGTGGGACGATGTGTTTGTGACCCCCATCGCGGCCGCTTCTGCGAGGACTTCGACGCTCCGCTCCCCCTGACACAGCAGATCGAGCAGTTCGATGCGCTTCGGGTTCGCAACTGCCTTGCCGATGCGGGCAAACTGCTCGTACAGCCCGTCCTTGACCGCTCTACCCGTCGTGCTCACTTGGACTACTCTTCCTCCACTCATCTATTCCAGAGTTCTATGGAATAGAAGTATATCACTTGTGTGAAGAGGGCGAGTAGCTCGGAATTCAATGGCCTTCTTCGTATCGGGGCGGGATTCGAACCGTCTCCCTGTGCGCCGTGCTCCCGAGCTGGGCAAACGGCGGAGGAGAGCGCGACGCGTGGCGTCCGTGCGACGGAGCCACCAGCTACCATCCGCCCATGGTCACCGTCAGGGCGAAGATTCGCGCCGCGCTCACGTCTCGGGGCCAGACCGCGTTCCTCTCAGCGGCTCTCCTCCTCGGTATTCTGGTGGGACTCGGGGCTTCTCTTCTTGTGTGGGGTATTTCGTTTGTCTCGGGTGTCTTGAGCGATGTCGACGCGGCAGCGGGTGTCGGTCGGTGGATGGTGGTCATCTCCGTCCCACTGGGACTACTCGCCTCATGGTCACTGAATCGGTGGCTCGGACCCGGAATCTCTGGCGGGGGCGTGGCAGAGACCATGGTGAGCGTGAATCTCGAAGGTGGGTACCTGCCAACCCGGATCGTTCCGACCAAGATCGCTGCGACCGCGGTGACACTCGGCACCGGAGGTTCCGGCGGAAGGGAGGGTCCTATCGTTCTGATCGGAGCCGCCCTCGGATCATCCTTTGCGCGTCACAGTCGCTTCGGCCTCGATCAGATAAAGAGCCTCGTTGCAGCGGGCGCCGGGGCCGGGATCGGAGCGAGCTTCAACGCTCCGATCGCCGGGATGGTCTTCGCACTCGAGGTGATCCTCCAATCCTTCGCTGTCCGACACTTCAGCGCTGTCGTGGTCACATCGGTGGCAGCAGCAGTCACCACTCATACTCTTGTCGGGGAGGAGCGATTCCTGCGTTCGCCAGCGCACGAACTCAAGGACCCTCGCCAGCTGATCCTGTATGCGGTGCTCGCGGTCGTGACCGTCCTATTCGGGATCCTCTTCTTGCGAGTCCTGGATCGCACGAGTGAGGCCAAACTCAGGACGGGAATTCCGACATGGGTGCTTCCCATCTCGCTCGGCGTCGTTGTTGGCCTCATCGGCATTGCCTACCCCGAGACTCTTGGCACAGGTGAACGATTCCTCACGGACCTTCTCTCTCTCACAGATGCCGGGGACTTCGTGTGGTGGTCCCTCTTCATCATTGCAGCACTGAAGATTGTCACTGCTGCGTTCACTCGCAAGGGTGGCGGTTCGGTCGGCACATTCATGCCCGCGTTGGTATTCGGCGGCGCAGCAGGGGCGGGGTTTGCAATCCTCGTCGATCCCTTATGGACGCTCTCCGACATTGATCCCGGCGCCTTTGCGTTGGTAGGCATGGCCGCGGCTCTTGCAGCAACAGCACGAGCACCGTTGACAGCAGTCATTCTTGTCTTCGAGTTGACAGGTGACTACGGATTGGTACTCCCGCTGATGCTCGCTGCCGGGCTTGCCACGTTCATCGGCGACCGGCTCCACCCCGATTCCACCTACACCATGTCCCTTGCAAGGAAAGGCATTCACCTGCCCACAGGCCAAGACATCGATCTGCTCGACACCGTGCAGGTCGGCGAAGTGATGTCACCTGTCGACATGGTTGCAACACCCGACATGCCACTGGCAACCTTCGAGGCCCTACTCGAGCGATCCCACCACCACGGCTTGCCAGTTCTCGATGATGAGAAGCTGGTCGGCATGATCACCTTCACCGACCTCTCGAAAGCCGGAAGTCCATCAGAGAATCTCACCGTCAGCGACGCGCTCACACCAACGCCGATCATCGTCACCCCGAGTATGCCCGTGTCGGCCGCTCTTGCCCGGATGGCGTCACTCGGTCTCGGCCGACTCCCGGTTGTTGACGAGCACGATTCAACCCAGCTCGTAGGCATGTTCCGCCGTGAATCAGTAGTTTCGGCGTATCACCACGCCCTGGGAACAACGACGGGACGACATCTCTACAGGGATCGGCTCAAGGTGCGAACCCAGCCAGGCGCAGCGTTCTTCGAGATTCCGATCTCAAGAGGCAGCCCGGTCGTGGGCACCGTTGTGAAGACCATTGATTGGCCCGACGGAGCGATCCTGGTCTCCATCCGGCGCGGGTCTCGGGTCTTGATCCCTCACGGCGATACCGTCCTCGACGCAGAAGACACGCTCACCGCGTTCGGGACCAGTGAGGCACAGGAGGAAGTCCTGTTGCTCCTGGAATCGATCAGCGAACCAACCGAGAAGTGACCTACGCCGGCTCGGTGCGGCGCCCTGGCACGTCTTCGGTTTCATGGCGGCCCACCATCTAGAAGTTCAACAGCGCGACAAGTTCTAGTTCTTGCCCTTCGCCACGTTGAGATAGGCGACGATCGCCGCGGCGGCGACTCCTACCTGGATCGCATGCTTGATCCAATCGATTCCGCCGGTCTCGCCCACGCCGATCCATTGGGCGATCAGACCGCCGATGAAGGCGCCCACGGCTCCGACCAGGATCGTCGTCCCGATCGAGATACTCTGCCTCCCCGGCAGGACGAGTCGGGCAAGCGGTCCGATGATGATCCCTGCAAGCAACGCTCCGATGATCGTTCCGATCATGCCAACCTCGTCTCCCGTCGTGGACACGCCGGACACTACCCCCAGGCCCAACACGCCACAACAATCGGGGACAGGCAATACTCCGGGAGTGAGCGGGGTCAGCTCGAGCCGGAGAGATAGCAGGCAGTAGTACGTCTTACGTATGACGTAGTACGACCCCGGATCAGGAGGGAGACATCCGTTTTTCGACGTTCATGATTGACACTTTGAGTTTCTCAAGGTGCTCGCATTGAACCTGAGCGGATTCCTCATTTCCAAGACCTCCGAGTCGTACTACGTCATTCGTACTACGTACTTCGTCGTCCGGTATCGTTGGCCTCTGCCGGAACCAGGGAGAAGCAGATGAGACCAAGCTGGAACGAGTACTTCCTCGACCTCGTTGACGAGGTGGCGACCCGAGCGACCTGCGACAGGGGGAAGAGTGGTTGCGTCGTGGTACGCGACAAGCGAATCATCTGCACCGGGTACGTTGGGTCACCGTCCGGCATGGCGCACTGCGACGAGGTAGGTCACGATCTCAAGAAGGTCATGGATGACGACGGAACCGTGCGCCAGCACTGTGTCCGCACCGTGCACGCCGAGCAGAACGCCATCGTCCAAGCCGCACGCTACGGCCTGCCGCTCGAAGGGACCACGATCTACTGTTCGATGGAACCCTGCAGGGTCTGCGCCATGCTCATCGCGTCCACCGGTATCTCTCGCGTCGTGGCCCGCCGCCGCTACCACGCAGGTGGAGACACGCCTGAGATCCTTGCATCAGCAGGGATCGAACTTGAGATCGTCGAGGAAGTCGTGGAAACCTACGACGGGCAGTAGGACGAGAAGATAACAGGCAGTAGTACGTCGTACGTATGACGTAGTACGACCCCGGATCAGCCTCAATCCACGAGGTCGCATGGACCCATCTTCTTCGTCCCACCTTCAGCCTCAATCCGCCACTCGATGGAGCGCTCGCTCTGTCGTCCTCCCTTCAGGGAGGACACGCGAGCGCAGCGAGCGAGGAGGAGGTGCGAGCCTGCGAGCCTCAAGCGGCACGCCACCAAGCACCGCCAGAGGGCCCAGAGCTTTGGGGTGGATTGAGGTCGTAGAGGTCTTGCCGTACCGGGCTCGCAGGCTCGCACC
>CBETWC010000201.1:0-4214 GCA_965539925.1 uncultured bacterium | reverse complement strand
AAGATTCACAGAGTTCCCCTCGACGAGTTCCTGGAGACTCTGCAAGAGGCTGTATCCCAGATGCCCAACTCCGAAACGACCTAACGGCCAATCGCCTCGTCATCAACTCGAAGTAAGTGCCGCTATGGGCGGTCCGCTACTCCACCGATCCTGTCAGCAATGCGAATAGCGGCACCGTTGAGAGAGTCATCATCGGCGTATCGAAACACTTCGGTCGAGATTCCCCCAAGGGTGGTGCTCACCTCGGCCTCTGGCCGAAGTAGCACGAAGACCGGAATGTCAAGAGCTGCGGCGTAGCCAGCCTCGATGCCGAGACCCACACCCTTCTCTGTGAACTCGACAACCACAGCTGTACTGTGGTGAATCGCAGCCAACGCACGCTGCATCAGATCGTGGGCATTGAATGACACTCGACCCCACTCCTCCAGGTCCCTCGCCACACATACGGTCGTCAATCCATGCTTGTCGAACGCTGCCGAAATCCGATCGACAAGTTCCCTGTTGCGATGATCGGCATGGAACTTGATCGCTAGATACACCGTGCGTCCGTCGGAACTCATCCCCTAGATAGTAGAAGCGGCTGCTAGAGGGAGCGACCGCACGCACTCATACCGCAACCATAGGTCAGGATATGTGTGCCCAGTCAGGCACGGATGTACGCTGTCGAGATGACCGATCCAGTCACCGGATACATTCGTGTTAGAACGCTGTGCATCTTCAGCAACGATGACCGAATCCTGACCGTCACCTATCGCGATCCCACCAAGGGAGAGGACTTCTGGGTTCCGGTCGGGGGACAGGTCGAGTTCGGTGAGACAGCGAGAGAGGCGATTAACCGTGAGGTACGAGAGGAACTCTCAACCGAAGTGACGCACCTGCAGCTTCTAGGAGTCATCGAGAACCTCTTCACCTACGACGGTGGTGATGGCCACGAAATCGTGTTCGTTCACGACGGTCGCCTGGCGGATTCCTCGATGTACGGGAAAGAGACCCTGACCGCCGTTGAGAGCACCGGGGAGATGCTCGAAGCACGTTGGATCAACCCGGGCGAACCCGACAACGGATGGCCGCTGTACCCGGAAGGCTTGGCTGAACTGCTCACCGACCACGCATAACCGCAGGCTAATCAACAGATGATCAGGCAGCCGTGGGTGCCGTCATAGGTTGTCTTGTCGCGAACTCATGCGACACATTGTCCTCCCTTCAGCCTCAATCCTCTGTTCGATGGAGCGCTTGCTCTGTCGTCCTCCCTGAAGGGAGGACAACCAGGTGCATAGAAACCATGCGTCACACGATCCGCTCAAGCTCTGTGTTGGCACGGCGGATGTTCGATCATGCGGTCCCAGATCACGGATCCAGGTTCAGGGAGGACGACAGCTATGGGCGGGAGTTCTGGTGTTCGTGGTCTTGTCGGGGTTTGTGAATTGTGAGACGATCGTGTGTGGATAGGGGTGAGAGTCTGCCATGAGGGTTATCTATGGCCTTTCTGCTATCTCACTGTTGGCGCTGTCAATGGTGGGTTGCAACTCTGAAACATCCGACATGAGCGGTACCTCCTTGATGCCGGGTGTAACAACCAGTGTTGTCGCGAGCGATCCCGAGACGACCACCAGTTCGCCGCTGCCGCTAGGAGTCAGCCTCATCCAGGTGTTTGGTGGCTCGATGTCTGAGCATGGCTCCCTCGCGATGGAGGATGGCATGAGGCCCGAGCACATTGAGTGGAGCTCTATGACGGCTGTGGCCGTCGGAGGCCCGGGTCTTGTTGCGGGCGGTGTCTCGCACTCTGCCGAGGCGCTGACTGTGGACGCGGCAGTGTGGGTATCTCCCGATGGGCGGTCGTGGACACGCATCGACGACGAGTCGGGCGTGTTCGGAGACGCCATGTCGTCGACCGATGAGCCCGTTGATCAGGCCATCACTGACATGGCGGGCGGTTCTCTCGGTGTGATTGCAGTGGGAACAGATGGGCTGCCATCTGGGCAAGACGGAGCGATCTGGGTGTCTGACAACGGACTGACGTGGGAACGGGTGCTCCTCGATCAGGACGTGTTCGGTGGGGAGGGCGACCAGACGATGCACGCCGTCGTCCAGGTATCGGGGCAGGTTGTCGTTGTGGGTGAGTCTGGAGGATATGCATCGGCATGGGTGTCGAGCGACCGAGTGCACTGGAACCGGGCCGAAGTCAACGACGAGTCCATCGAGGCTGGCGTGGAACCGTCTGTCATGAACGATGTTGCTGTGACCCCTTTCGGTCTGGTGGCTGTAGGGAGCTCCGGTCTGGATATGGGCCCCGCCGTGTGGCTCTCGGAAAATGGAGTCTCATGGGATCGACTTCTTGACTCGATGGCCGGACAGCAATCCGGGTTCTCCACGAGCGACTCGATGATGAGCCCAATGATCGCAGTTGCGGCTTGTGACCAGGGTCTCGTGGCCATCGGTACCAAGGGCAGACCGGATGAGGACCCAAGCTACGCGGACTGGACGACGGAGGGACCCCTGGTGTGGACGTCGGTCGACGGCTTCGATTGGCAACTTCTCGATTCGAACTTCCTCGAAGTGGCAGGCGACAAGGAGACGAGTGGTTTTGCGTACATGAAGCGCGGGGCGCCCGTCCTGTTGGAAGACGTAGCATGGATTGGTGATCGGATGACTGCGATCGGCGGATACGAACTGTTGCCATCCGCCAATGCCCTCCCACGTTTTGTCACATTGTGGATCTCGATCGACGGAGGCTCCACATGGCACCCAGCCGCCGAGACGCCGCTGCCGCCGACGGAGTCTTGGCGCGGTGCACGAGCGTTCACACAGTTCGGTGGCTCGGTTGTGCTTGTCGGGAACGACGACATCCCAGCAGGGAGACACCCTGAGTATGGCTGGCCGACATGGGCAGACACTGCGGCTGTGTGGATCGCAAACGCCGCCGCCGCTCCCGGCAATGGCTAGCTGACCAATGAGTCGAACCTGTGGGTCGAGGTCGCACGCAGCGACAGGTGTGGACCGTCAACATCCAGGTACAACTCGCAATGCGTACGGCCCAGCGGGGGCGCGTAAGTGAGGAAGTGGTCGGGTCGTTTCAACTCTGCGGCTTGCTCGACGCTCGAAGCACCGCACCGATCGCCGCTCCGACGACCATGCCGATCGTAATGCCTACCCCGATCGCGAAGCTTCCTCCGATCACGGCTCCGACGACCACGCCGATCACGATGCCGATTCCGATGGGAGCTCCCATCAACCTCATATCGCCCATGACGCCCTCCCTTGTTGAGCCCTGCTCATTAGCGACCGCAGGCTAATCCGAGGCTGTGATCCATCCCCGTTCCCGACCACCACAGCCAGCGCATGTCCGGCAATCTGGACGACCCCGGGAGCGCATAGGTCAGGAAAGGGGTATCCACTTCGGTACAGGAGTGGGGCGACCGGCGCTCTGGGCGACCGTCAGCGTGCTTGATTCCCACAGGAGCAACGATTCAGGGTCCAAAGTGGGGTGCTGGCCCACATTCGGAGGGGTCACTGTACCGAAGTGGATACCCCTTTCCGGCTTTATGCATGACTCAGCCTTGTCCGGCTATTCAGTGCGTCGTCGGGTCTTGCAGCACCAACACACTCTGCATGATCTCGCGTTTGAGGTAGACAGACGCCCTGACCAACTCATCGAGAATTCTCGACATCACTACCGGCATGTAGCGGATGTGCGGCTTGTGGTCGTTCGCTGCCACAACGACATCGGAGTAGGTGCGTGGATTCTTCATCCATCACTCACGACTCGCGCGGGTGTTGTGGACTCGAAGTATGCCCACAACGCGCCTCCCGACAGGATGTGCCACAACGCATGACCCTGCAGGAGCGACGCCGAGTCGCACAGCAACCCGCCCGTGCGGCCGGTAACGAAGAGCACGACCGCAACAGCCATGGAGCCGATCGCAACGAACCACCAACGATTCCTGCCAGTTCCTGCCCGATGAATGGCGACATCGACCGCAACGACGCCCACGAGAGCGATGGCGGCCAGGACATTGGTGCTCAGCGGCCAGATCAGCAACGATGCGGACACGACGAGGGCCGAAGCCCCAAGGAATAGCCAGGTGTGGCGTGGGCTCCAACGAAGCAAACCGGCAACGTTCATCGCCGCAATGGCGATGACTGTCAGGAGGAACGTGACGTCATGGAGGAAATGGCTGGCCAAAGGGTGCAACCTGCCGCGGGCGCAACATTCG
>CBETWC010000200.1:0-4269 GCA_965539925.1 uncultured bacterium | reverse complement strand
CCATATCTGAGTTGTTCACATGGGAGACCCGACGCTCCTTGATGCCTGAGCGCGACGTGATCCACTCATCGCTTGTGTCGATGACCGTTGCAAGGTCATCGTTCGTCACAACGGACTGCGGGACGCATCGTCCCCATCCTGTGATCGTCACGTTCTTCATGTGCTTCCTTCCCTGAGGCGCATCATTGTACGGACAGGTCTCGTGCCACTGCACGGGCTTCCTCGATTGAGGAAACCACTCTGACATCCGCATCCTTCACGGTTCGTTTCGCGAGCCCAGCGGTGACATCGCCGGGCCCGATGTGAACGAATGTGTTGATACCTGCCGAGGAGATGTGTTCCAGCGTTTCGGCGAACCGGACAGGACCAGTCAGCTGCGCTGTCAGCGTGGCCGCAGGATCCGTCGTGGGCTCGCTCGTGACGTTGGCGTACACATCGAACGAGAGCGGCGAGAACATGGTCGACGTCAATGCGCGGGACAGTGATTCTGCGGCAGACGCCATGAACGGTGAGTGGAATGCTCCGGCGACTTTGAGCCTGATGGCTCGTCGAACTCCGAGGTCACGGGCGTTGCGGTCGAGCCAGTCGAGATCGTCCATGCCCCCAGCAACCACGACCTGTCCGGGAGCGTTGATGTTCGCGATCGTGAGGTGCCCTCCCTCCTTCGTCCGTGCGGCGACAACGTCCTCGGCAACACCTACATCGGCACCGAGCAACGCAGCCATCCCTGAGTCCTCGATCTCTGCCGCCACAGCCATTGCCTCGCCACGTTTGGAGACCAGGCCTAATCCGTCGAAGTAGCCGAGGGCACCCGAAGCAGCAAGTGCGGTGTACTCGCCAAGACTGTGCCCGGCCGAAGCCACGGGGGCTACAGACACGCGTGCGGCGAACTCAGACCACAACGCATACGACACCGAGTACAGCGCAGGTTGCGCATGCTGGGTCTCGGTAAGCGTCTCCTCAGGGCCGCTGCTGATGAGCTGGTCGAGGTCCCATCCAAGGACCTCGGAAGCGGCCTCGCCGCACAGCTCGGGATAGGCAGCGCGAGCGTCGGCGCACATGCCGACTTCCTGGGCCCCCTGTCCGGGAAAGAGCACGGCATAGTTCATTGAAGTCTCAGTCGTCGGGAGCATTCGTCTTTTGACCTTACGACACGGTAAGCCGTTTCAACAAAATCGGCTATCAGCTATGAACCAGCCATCAGCTTTCAGCTATCAGCTCTCAGCCAGCGCCTACCTCGTGTCTTCTTCCTGACGCCTGACACCTGACACCTGATTCCTGTCATCTGACAGGTACTTCTTGATGTTCCTTACTGCCTGGGTGATCCGATGTTCGTTCTCCACGAGTGCGAACCGCACGTGTTCGTCACCCGATGGTCCGAATCCGATTCCGGGACTCACCGCAACCGCAGCTCTGTCCAGCAGGTCGAGGGCGAACGCGAGGCTCCCCATGTGTTGGAACCGTTCGGGGATCCTCGCCCATACGAACATCGTTGCGTGTGGGGCTTCGATCTCCCACCCTGCGCGTCGCAGACCGTTTATCAGCGTGTCGCGTCGCGTCTTGTACTCGTCGACGACCTCGTCGATGTAGTCATCGTGCTCGTTGAGGGCGATGATCGACGCTATCTGGATCGGCTGGAAGGTTCCGTAGTCGAGATACGACTTGAGCTGCTGGAGCGCGGCCACCATCTCGGCATTGCCGACGACGAATCCCACCCTCCATCCGGCCATGGAATGCGATTTCGAGAGCGTGTACAACTCGACAGCCACTTCCTTGGCGCCATCCACCTGGAGGATCGAGGGCGGCCTGTAGTCGTCGAAACTGATGTCGGCATAGGCGAAGTCGTGGACCAGCATCACATCGTTGCGATGGGCGAAATCGACGAGTCGTTTGAAGAAATCGAGGTCGACCGTGACCGTCGTCGGATTGTGGGGGAACGAGGTGACAATGACCCTCGGCTTCGGCCAGGATGTCCGGAACGCGGCGGTCAATCGCTCAAAGAAGTCCGAATCGGTGGAGAGATGGACCCGGCGAACCTCAGCCCCTGCAAGCACTGGCGCATAGATGTGGATCGGATAGGACGGCTCAGGCACGAGAGCAACATCGCCCGGCTGCACGAGGACCCACATGAGGTGAGAGAGGCCCTCTTTTGCACCGATCGTGTTGATCACCTCGGTGTCGGGATCGAGGATCACTCCGTAGGCACGCTCGTACCTGTCAGCCACGGCCTTTCGGAGGTTCGGGATGCCGCGTGATGCCGAGTACCTGTGGTTCTTGCCCTGTGTTGCTGCCTCAACCAGCTTCTCCACGACGCCTGGAGGCGAGGGGATTTCAGGGTTGCCGAAGCCAAGGTCGATGACATCGATACCGGCGCGGCGCGCGGCGCTCTTGTGCTCGTTCACCTCGGAGAATACGTAGGGAGGGAGGTTGTCGATTCTTCGGAACTGCATGGCGAAACCCTAAACGCTATCGCGGGAGCAGGCTGCGGATACCGCCAGGGATGATCGCTGCACCCCAGGCGAAGACCGAGCGGATGAGGTCGAGTCCGTCCTCGGTCCCATCCCAGTGCTCTCGCACGATCTCCTCCTCGGCACCCGACATCAGATGGTCGATTGCCAGCGAAATGAACACGAGGTCGTCCAACCGACCTATCCCGACCACGAAGTCGGGGATCAGATCGACGGGTGAGAGCACATAGGCAAGTACCGCCCCGATGAAGGCCTTGCGTCGCATGGGAACACGCGGGTCACGCAGAAGACGGGTAAGGAGCTTGACGACATTGGGCAGCACCATCACCGCCTCGACAAGCAGCTCCTGTCGTGAACGACGTGCAACGGGCGATGCATCATCGATGGCTGCCATCTCGTGGTTGTATATTTGCTCCGCCATCACGCCTCTCCAGCAGCCAGGAGTGCCGCGCCGACGGCCCCTGCGGTTGGTCCGAGAGTCGCCACCTGCACGACCGGCGGCACTCGCAGCCTTCCGCCGTGCAACGAATCGGACAGGACCCTACGTGCAGGCCCCACGATCGATTCCCCCACGGATCCAAGTCCGCCGCCGACGACGATCAACTCAGGGTCGAAGATCGCAACGAGACCAGCAAGACCCTGTCCGAAGGACCGCCCGACCTCGGTGACGAGGGCGCGTGCGGTCTCATCACCGGCATCTGCGGCGGCAACGACTGATTCACCGGTGATCGTGGAGGATTCCAGGATCCTGGCGAGGGAGCTGTCCGGGTTCGTTGTCACGACCTGGCGTGCGAGACGCACGAGCGCGGGGCCCGATGCCCTGGTCTCCCAACAGCCTCGCTTACCGCAATCACACAACAGGCCGTCCCTATCGACCTGCACATGTCCCCACTCGCCTGCGAATCCCCCACCGCGATACACGGAGCCGTCGATCACCACGGCGCCACCGATGCCGGTACCGAGCGTCACGAAGAGCACGTCGCCGTATCCGGATGCAGAGCCGATGCTCAGCTCTGCGAACGCTGCTGTGTTGGCGTCGTTGTCGACGTACACGGGTACGCCGAACCGTTCCGACATCTCTGTTCGGATGTCCAGATTCGTTCCGGGGACATGTGGCCCCCACACGAGTGTGCCGTCTTTCGGCCGCACAAGCCCTGCGATTCCAACGCCAATCGTGCTGACTGTATCGTCGTACACCGCTTCGATCGACGCAGCTATCACATCCATTGTGTCCGCGGATCGCGCCACATTGGAGCGAGATTCGTCGATGATCTCGAACCCATCCATCCGCACCGCGAGCGCCTTCGTCCCCCCGATGTCGACACCGATCGAGATCATTCGATCTCGATCTTCTGGGGTCCGTCCGAGGCACCGTCATCGTCACCTTCGGGTCGCACCGTGCGCGCGATCCCCGAGACCAGGTCTCCCACACCCGAGACGATCTCCAGTGCAGCCTTGGAGAAGTGCAGGGCCGCCTTCTTCATCCCCGAAACCAGGGGCTCTGTTCCTCGTTTGTCCGTCACGGTCCCTCCAGGGTGAACACGATCCTGAGTTCGCCATCATGAATCTTTGCTCCGCGGATGGTACGGCGCTGTAGTGAATCTGGCAGCATGAGTGATCGCCGGTACGAGCCGACCGTGACGAACACCTCATCACCGTGGCGCATCAGGTCGACGTCCCCCCGCTCGGTGAATGGAACGCTCATGACGAGTTCGACATCGTGGCCTTCGTCGCTCGCCTCGATGCGCATCGCATGGCCCTCCGAGAGCCTCGCCGTGGGATCGGTGTCTTCGTAGAGCTC
>CBETWC010000199.1:0-4301 GCA_965539925.1 uncultured bacterium | reverse complement strand
CTTTAGTTTCACGTTGCTAGAGGTTACCAGAGTGAATTACATGAATGTAAGCAAAGACGGAAGACAGAAGATGAAGGACATTAGACAAAAGACATAAGACAAGAGACGAAGAGCAGGGGCCGGTGCCAGGGGGGGGGGGGGTGGCGGATAGGGCGCATCCGGGGCGAGAGCTGAGACCGGAACGGGCGACCCTCAAGCGATCAGAGTCCTGAGTCGCTGATCCCTATCCGTTGATCCCCTCAGGGCTCGTCTTTCGTCTTTCGTCTTTTGTCTTTGGTCCTTCTTCTTCAAGGGCTGTTCGGGCGGCGTCGATGGCGGCCGACTTCTTGGAGGCTCCGGTGCCGGTGCCGATCACTTCCCCATCGACCACGGCTGTTGCTGTGTAGAGGGCGGCATGGTCGGGACCGCTCCGGTCGTAATCGAATGCAACTGTCTTGCCCTGCTTGGCAAGGTGTTCCTGGAGACTTGACCTCGGGTCGACGACGTGACGCGCAGCCACGCGCTCCGCGATCGTATCGCCGAGCAGACGAAGGACGACCTCGAAGGCTGCCGACGGGCCACCGTCGATATACACGGCACCGAGAATCGCTTCAAGGACGTCGGATTGGATCGAAGATCGGTCACGACCGCCGTTGCGGTCCTCGCCGACTCCCAACCGAATAGCTGATGGCAACCCGTTGGCTCTGGCAACAGATGCGAGAGTTGCTTCGTCCACCAGGGCGGCACGAATCCGCGTCATCCGACCCTCCGAAGCGTCGCTGAGCGTCTCGTAAATCCGCTCGGTCGTTGCCAATTCGAGAACGGCGTCACCCAGAAACTCCAGGCGCTCATACGACTCCACCTCGTTCTCTGAGGCGAAGGACGAGTGTGTGAGAGCAGTGACAAGAAGCTCCGGATCATCGAAGCGATAGGCGATAGCTTCCTGGACGGTTTCGAGTTGTTCTGTGTGGCTCATGTCAGTGCGCTGCTTGGGCGATGCCCTCGCTGACCTTCTCCACGAGACCACGAGACGCACCCTCGGCCGCGATCTCGATGGCATTGTCGATCGCCACACGCGAGGACGAGCCATGGGCGATGACCACGACACCCTTGGTACCCAGGAGGTGTGCCCCGCCAACCGTCTCGGGGCTGAGGCGCTCCCGAATCTCCATGAATGCAGGCATCAGCTGTTGCACTGCATCGGCATGCTCAGGCTTGGCCAAGATCTCAAGGATCATCTTCTGGATGACCTTGCCGGTGCCCTCCCCTGTCTTGAGCAGGACGTTTCCTGTGAATCCATCGGTAACGATCACGTCCGCCACGTCAGTTGCCAAATCCCGTCCTTCAACGTTCCCCGCGAAGTTCACTGCCTCGCTTCTGCTCAATAGATCAAACGCATCCTTCTCGAGGGGTCGACCCTTCGAGTCCTCCTCCCCGATATTCAGGAGTCCGACGCGCGGGCTTTCAATGCTCTGGTAGACGGTCGCGATTGCAGATCCCATCACTGCGAACTGCAAGAGATGCTCTGGCTTGCATTCGATGTTGGCGCCAACATCCATCACGACGTGACCCGTCGGGAAGATCGATGCGATACCTGGTCGAGAGACACCAGGCAGGCGGCCGATGATGAACGCTGCGGCTGCGAGGGCTGCTCCCGTCGAACCTGCAGAGACCATCGCATCTGCGTCACCGTCAGAAACCATGCGTGCCGCAACCGTGACCGAGGCATCCTTCTTGTCGCGGATGGCCCTCTGAGGGACGTCATCCATGGTGATGACCTGGGAGGCGTGCCTGACGGCAACGTCAACACCCCTCCCATCAAGGAGGGGTGTGATCTGGCTCTCATCGCCGACGAGGACGATGCGAACACCTTGTTCTGCAGCGAGAATCGCACCTTCGACGATCTCGCGAGGAGCGGAATCGCCCCCCATGGCATCGACTGCGACGAGGGGCATGCGGGCTATGACGCTGGCGTTACTTCGCGACCCTTGTACGTGCCGCACTCCTTGCACGCGCGGTGAGGCGCATGTGGTGCGTTGCACTGGGGGCAACGGGCAACAGTTGGACGTGCGACCTTCCACTGTGCCTTACGGCGACGTGTGCGGGACCGCGACATCTTTTTCTTGGGGACAGCCATGTGAGAATCCTATTCCGTTCATTCCTCGGGTTCGAGGAGGTCCTTGAGGACAGCAAAGGGCGAACGCGGCTTGCCGTCTGCACCCGAGAGGTCTGTATTCAAGTCCGTTTCTGCACTACTCACAACTCCGGGGCAGTCATCACCACAATCTTCAACGATCGGAAGCGACAACATCACCTCGTCACGCAGCATCTGCGCAACGTCGATTTCGTGACCGAGGAGAGGATAGGACTCATCGTCGTCGTTGTTGCCGTCAAATAGTGCGCCGATCGAAGTGTCACGATCAGACAGCGTTTCCTCGAGGCATCGGTAGCACGTGTCCCTTGTGGTGAAGCGGACACGTCCGGTCACCGCTATCCCCCCCGAGACGGGATGCAGGACGAGGTCTGCGGTGAGGGGCGGCTGCTCAGCGACCTGAATCAGCTCGATCTTCCAATCGACAGGTTCCGTGATCGTCACCGGACGCGAGGAAGCCTCCTTACCGAGGAGGTCAGCAACATTGAGCAGAAACGGGTCTCGGGACATGTCCAGAGGGTACCGGGGTCAGGTTTCAGGTTTTGGGTATCAGCTTTCGGCCATCGGATCCGACTTCTTCGCTGACACCTGATACCTGATACCTGACAGCGAGGCGCAGCCGAGCGATCGGGCGGCGAAGCCGCCCCTACTGCGACACCGGCGGCTCGGGAGCGGCCGGTAGCGCTTCGTGGAGCTCTGCTCTGGCTTCAGTGACATATCGATACAGCTCCCCGAGCACGTTCTCGGCCTCGGAAAGATGACGTTCTGCGTAGTCCTCTGCCTCGAGTCTGATGCGTCGAGCCTCATTCTCGGCATTCCGGATCAACGAGTTCGCCTCCTCGACCGCCTCCTGCACGATGTAGTTCTCCGACACAAGCTGCTCGGACTCAGCCTTTGCCTTGTTGACGAGTTCCTGTGCCCGCTCGTTCGTCCTGGCTATGTAGGACTCGCGTTCGCGAACCATCCAACGTGCGGATCGAAGCTCCTCGGGAAGTTCCTCTGCTGCTTCATGCAGGCGATCGAGCATGTCTGCCTGGCTGATCATGACGTTGTTGGACAGAGGAACAGCGCGTGCGTTCTCTATCTCGGTGATGAGTTCCTCGACCAGGTCGGCAAGACGACCCGGCACGGGTGGGGATGGTGAATGCTCTTCGTGTGAATCTGTCATGGCAAACGCTCCTTCAATGCGGCGGCTACAAGATCGGGGACCATTCCATCGACCGATCCGCCGAGTCGTGCCACTTCCTTGACCAATGATGAGGATAGATACCCGAACTCCGGTTTCGTGGCAACAAAGAGCGACACGACGTCACCCGACAGATGCCGGTTCATCTGGGACATCTGAATCTCGAATTCGAAATCGGTGACGGCTCTCAGACCCTTCACCACGGTTCTGGCCCCGACTTCTTTCGCGAAATCGACCAGGAGACCCTCGAATGAAGCAACGCTCACGTTCGGCCAATCTGCCGTGCACTCCTCGAGAAGGGCGACTCTTTCATCTGCTGTGAACAATGGGCTCTTCGATGGATTGTGCACAACAGCGACCACCACCTCGTCGAACAACGCCGCACACCTCTCGACAACGTCGAGGTGGCCTTTCGTTGGCGGGTCAAAACTCCCCGGAACGAGTGCCCTTATCACTGTTACGCCCTCTCCATCATGGTTACAACAGCATCACCGTACCGTCGCTCGTCGACTGTACGGAGGAATTCGGGTATCAGAACCCTGCTCCGTTCCTGTCGATGGAGGACAACGATCCCATCGGAATCAAGCACCTGGTCGATGAGCTCGAGCACGACCAGGACGTCCCCATCGTCATCTGCATATGGGGGATCGACGAATACCACATCGTAGAGACCAGTCTCTGACCCCAGGAACGACTTCACATCACCTTGCCGGACCCGGCCGCCCAGGCCGACGCGTTCGACGTTGTGCTCCAGAACTGACGTGGCCTGACGGCCTCTCTCAACGAACACCACATCAGCGGCACCCCTGCTGATGGCTTCCAATCCCATCGAGCCGCTCCCGGCGTACAGATCGAGGATTCTCGCCCCCGTGATCCGCAACGCGAGGATTGAGAAGATCGACTCACGGGCGCGCCCTGTCATTGGCCTGGTCCCTGACTTGGGTGTATCCAGTCTTCTTCCCTTGGCCGCCCCAGCGATGATCC
>CBETWC010000198.1:0-4312 GCA_965539925.1 uncultured bacterium | reverse complement strand
CCACCCTGAACGTCGATCGGTCCGTCGGCAACGATGGTTCCACCGGAGAAGGTGACGTTGTTGTTGATCGTGAAGCCACCAGGACAGTCGATCCACCAGTCACCAGACTCGGTGACGTCCGGGTCGGATGGCTGGTACGCACACGTATGCGCGTCTGTCCATCTCGAGAACGTTCCCGGCGGGTTCGTGCCTATGGCTGACACCCCTCCATAGATGGCCCGCAGGTTGTCTATGAAGGGCGCCCGCGTTGCAGCCTCAGGGCAACCAGCGACAGGAATTCCGCCACTTCCGACGCCGTCGCGGTCGTAGTCCGGGTACAAGGCCTTGCAGTTGTAGCGCCAGTCAAGGGGTGCCCTCGTGATACGCCTCGAAGCGGGGAACGGCTCGGGGTACAGTCGGAACCATGAGATTGACGGCTCGGACAGGTCGGAGATGTCAGCGGGATCGACGGGTGAGGTGAGATCGGCGGGGTCGTACGCGGACGCAGGATTGGCGCCCGACGCGCCAGATAGCGCGTAACTCAAGATGGCAGACGATATGGCCTGTCCCGGAACGGGGATCGCCCTGATCCACCCGTTCTGGGTGCCCTTCGAGTCGATCGACCACGAATTCGAGGAGCATTTGTTGGGATTGGATGTCTTGCTTGCGTCGGAATCGACAACGATGATTCCCGGCGTATCTCCGAAGTAGCTGACCGTGATCTTCCCCTGACCACTGGTGTAGAGGGCATCGCAGGAGATGGGTTCCAGAAGCAGCAACGGAACGAGTTCGCCTGCACCAAGGCCGGCACCGATGCGAGCGACCGCGCTCACGTTGGTCTCACCAGATTCGATTCCGACCACGGGGGCAAAGAAGTAGTCACGTTGCCGGGTGATCCCCACACCAAGCCGTTGGCACGCACCGCCATCAATATCTGGATTGATGGCTTGGCCTCCCATGAAGGCGTGCCCGTCTAGCACTGGTTGAACGATCTCGAGGGTGTACGGCCCCACCGTTGCTGTGGCGGTGCGAACGGTCAACGGGTCGCAAGCACCGGCGAACACGGAGCAGGTGGGAGGACTCGAAGTCGACCCCTCATCCGGAACATTCAGGAGGAAGTATGCCCAGGCGTTTTCGCAGCCCTCCTCCGCATCGCCCCCGCTGAAGGGATCGAGACCCGCAACACCGGCGGTAGCCGCAGCGTCGGCAGCGAGTCGATCGGTACGCCGGTCCATGCGCAGCAGTCCGAGATCGACGACCAAAGCAAGGAACATCATGAAGGCGACCAGACCAACTGCAGTGATGATCATTACAGCGCCCTCTTCGCCTGAGCGATTGCGTCGTTGAAGTATCACGATGCCACCAACGAGGCCTCAAACCGGGTGACGCTGTCCGCCGTCAACGGAATCGTCAGGGAGATGAAGACAGCCTCGAGCTCCGTGTCACGCCCGACCCGAACCTGCACCCGTCTCTCGTCGTCCGGACGCCCGTCGGCGAAACAAGCGCTGGAGCTGTACGAAGTCGTGACACCGGTCTCCAGACGCCGCCTGGTCGAATCGGTCGCGGCCGTGCCGTTCGGATAGACGTAAGCAACACAGATCATCCGATTCGGAACGCCTGCATCGAGGGAACCGGTCGCGTCAGCGAGTGCGCGTGCCGCAACTGCATCGAGCCAGGCCTGCATCGGATCGGAGGATGCTGCGAAATTGGTTACAGGGAGCGTGGCGCCGAACCTGCCTGCCTCCCTCGCACCGTCGGTGAGCGACAGCTTGTGGTTGAAGATCAAGCCGAAACCGATGATTCCGAAGACGATGATCAGCAGGAGCGGGAGAATGATGGCAAACTCAACCAGCGCCGCTCCGCCTTCCTGACCATCGGCGACGCACAGATCTTTCCTTCGCTGACATGCCTTGCCCATAAGCTGCCCATTACTCCTACCACACAATGTAGTCGCCCGGACACTCGATGGCAATACGAATCTGGAGCGGAACGGTGCGTCCATACCTGTCCCTCTCGGTCCGTTCGGCACCTCACAACTTGAGTGTCTATGGTCATGACAGGCGGGTCGAAGGCACCCCCACAGTGAGAGACAGGAAGGCAGAGTATGAATTCACTGGGAAGACTGGCGCTCGTCGTCGTCGCTTTGGCCATGGTCGGAGCTGCGTGTTCGAGCGGAGGAGATAGCGCCGGAGCATCGGACACTATCGACGTGACGCTTGACAACTTCGAGTTCGTCGGCTCGTCATGGGAGATTCCTGCTGGTGAGGAGATCACCATCACGATGACGAATGAAGCCACCATCGACCACGAATGGGTCATCCTCAAACCTGGCGTCACGATCGACAGCGAGGCTGAATTGCCGGAAACGGAAGAGGAGCTACTCGCCGACTTCGTCTACTGGGAAGAGGAAGTCGCTGGCGGTGATACGCAGACATTCACGTTCACGGCACCCGCAGCGGGCGAGTACCAGATCATCTGTGCGATACCCGGCCACTTCGACTCAGGAATGAAGGGTTCCTTGACGGTATCTGCGTCGGACGGCTGAGTCGTTCTGTATCTCGCAAATGGCAGCCAACGACTGCAATCACACGTTGTGCTGGCGGTCTGGCTCGGTTGATAGGATCGTTGAATGGACATACGCGTACTCGGCCCGCTTGAGGTAGTCGATGGGGCCACACCGGTGGCGTTGGGTGGCCCGAAGAAGCGTGCAGTCCTGGCGACGCTCGTTGTCTATGCCAATACGGTCGTTTCGGCGGACCGCCTGATAGACGAGATTTGGGGCGAGGATCCACCAGCGTCGGCACGTCGCACACTCCATTCGTACGTCTCGAATCTCCGAAAATCGTTGAACATCCATGGAGAGATCCTGTGCGGTCGCCAGGGCGGCTACCTGCTTGATGTGGAGCAGTCGACCATCGACGCCGAGCGGTTCAGTCGGAACATTGAGCTGGCCCGCACGCTGCGATCATCCGATTCAGTCGAAGCGCTACGACTACTCGATGAGACGCTTGCACTGTGGCGGGGACCGCCGTTTGGCTCTCTGGCGGGAGACGTTCCTTCGCTACAGATCGAGTCGACCCGCCTTGAGGAGCTGCGGCTGGTCGCGTTGGAGTTGCAGATCGATTACGAGTTCGATATCGGTCGAGAAGGCATGGTGATCGGTGATCTGGAGCGTTTGGTCCTGGAGCACCCCTATCGGGAGGGCTTGTGGCATCGATTGATGCTGGGCCTGTACCGCTCCGGACGTCAGGGAGAAGCTCTGGATGCCTTTCAGAGGGCTCGCAGGGTCCTGGGTGAGGAACTCGGGATAGAGCCATCACGCCGACTGACGCAACTCGAGGATCAGATCCTGCTCCATGACCCGGCGCTCGATGTCGTCCTTGATGCCTCCGGCGAGTGCCACGAGACCCACCCTCCAGCCTTTCTCTCGGACGCTCTCCCAGCTCATGAGCCCATCCACCGAGTCTTCGTTGAGAGGACAGACGAATTGGCTCGTCTCGATGACTTCCTGGATCAGGCTCTCAAGGGCGGCGGCTCACCGGTGTTTGTAGCTGGTGAGGCGGGCACTGGCAAGACAGCCCTCGTTACCGAATTCATCTCGCGCGCCCAGCAAGCTCATTCCGAACTGATTGTCGTGGGCGGTACATGCGAAGCGCTCACAGGAATCGGTGACCCATATCTGCCATTTCGAGAGACGATGAGCCTGCTCACCGGTGACTGCGAACGCAGATGGGCAGCTGGCGTAATATCGCGCGACCAGGCACTGCGTTTGTGGGAACTACTTCCCACCGTTGTTCAAGCGATCTGTGACGATGGACCGACGTTGTTGAACAGCATCGTGCCTGGCCGCGAACTCGCGTGCCGGACACGTGCCTTTGGTTCTGGCGGCGATCAGGCCTTGGCGCGGCTCGATGAATTGTTGGCGGCACAGGATCGACGGGGATCACCGACTCCTCCCGCGCAGAATCAAACATTCGCGGAGTACGCCGCTGTTCTCGAAGCAGCGGCAGCACGCCATCCGCTGGTGGTGATCATTGAGGACCTCCATTGGGCAGACACGTCATCCGTTCAACTGTTCGCCTATCTGAGTCGGCACCTGGATAGGCGACGTATCTTGTTGATCGGGACGTACCGCCCCGAGGACGTGGCTCAAGGTCGGGGCGACACGCCGCACCCGCTGACCGCGGTGCTCACTGACACGAAGCAACGCCTGGGCGACACCTTCGTGGATCTCGATCGGATCGAAGCGACTGAGGGCCGGGCATTTGTCGACGCTCTCGTTGACACGGAGCCAAACGATCTCAGTGAGAGCTTCAGGGAACAGCTGACGGAG
>CBETWC010000197.1:0-4338 GCA_965539925.1 uncultured bacterium | reverse complement strand
GTCAGGCGTCAGGCGTCAGGCGTCAGGCGTCAGGCGTCAGGCGTCAGGCGTCAGGTCGTATCGGCCCGCTGCAGGAGGCGGATCGTTTCGTTGGCGAGATGGGCAAGCTGTTCGGTCTCGGCTCCACCGTGGTCGAACTGGGTCTCGGGGTCGAACTCACCGGACTCGCCACTCACCTTGAGAAGGTTGTCGAGGACAACCGCTACCCCACCCGCTCGGAGGCCCCAAATACGTGCAAGGACAAAGATGAGGCTCGCCTCCATCTCCGCCCCGAGCACATTCAGTTGCTTGAGATCATCGAAGTGATGCCGCCAGTCTGACTGCCAGAAGTCGCCGAATGACGAACCCGGACGGGGATGCCTCGCGTAGAACGTGTCCGCGGATCGCGTCGTGCCGACGTGATGGCGCAGTCCGAGTGCCTTGGCAGCCTCGATCGCTGCGGTCACTACGTCGTGGCTCGCAACGGCAGGGAATTCCGGCGGTGCATACCCATGGGATGCTCCGTCGAGCCGAACTGCCGAATCGAAGATCGCCATGTCCCCGTTGGCCACATGGTCGAGGAAAGTCCCACATGTCCCAACGCGAAGGAACGTTGTTGCGCCACATCGTGCGAGTTCCTCCATTGCAATCGATTTCGATGGGGCACCGATGCCCGTGGAGGTGCAACTGATGGGCACGCCCCGGTAGGTTCCGGTGTAGGTCACGTACTCACGATTGGTGGCGACGTGTCGGGCCTCATCCCACATTGCAGCGATGGTTGGTACACGACCCGGGTCTCCCGGAAGCAACACATAGGGAGCGACATCTCCCTCCTCGATCTGCAAGTGATACTCAGCTGCCATCAGTGTTCCGTTCGGGTGGCTTGTCCATCACGGACAGTAACGCTCGGCCAAGTGGTGCACGATGAAGCACTCCACCGGCTATGGTCGCCTTCGTGGGAAGCGCAACTCGAAGGTCGTCGAGGGTTCGACTCGTCCTACTTGCCGCGCTCGGGTTCGCGGTGATCGTTGCTGCTTGTGGTGGGGATGTATCGGCAGATGTCGGGGTCGGACAGACGCAGGTGTTCGGATATGACGACATCTTCGCTCCCGAAGTCATCGAGGTGGAGCTCGGCACCGAGGTCGAGTGGCGCATGGAGGGCGACAACCCGCACAATGTCTTCGCCTCCGATGGTTCGTGGGAATCCCCGATCACCATGACAAGAGGCCAGGTCTTCCGCAGGACGTTCACCGAGCCGGGTGTCTACCCATACTTCTGCACTTTCCACGGCACCCCCGAAGGCGATGGCATGGCTGGCTACGTCATCGTGGGCGACGTGCCCGACTACGAGAAGCCGCAACCCGACGACACGGAACCTGTCGAGGCCTGGACGGGGAAAACGCTTCATGTCCCTGCCCAATACAGCACGATCCAAGAGGCAGTCGACGACGCAACCCCCGGAGACATGGTCCTGATCGCTGAGGGTGTGTACAACGAGGCGGTCACTGTTCGGACACCATCCCTCACGATCCGGGGGTCCGACCGCAACGAGACGATCCTCGATGGCGAGTTCGAGCGCTCCAACGGACTCCACGTGGTCGCTGACGCCGTCGCCGTCGAGAACATGACCGCGCGGAACTACGAAGTCAACGGCTTCTATTGGACAGGTGTCACCGGGTACCGGGGCTCATACCTCACCGCGCACAACAACGGCGACTATGGCATCTACGCATTCGACTCCACCGACGGACTATTCGAGCACTCCTACGGCTCAGGGAACCGCGACTCTGCGTTCTACATCGGCCAGTGCTACCCATGCAACGCTGTCGTGACAGATGTCGTGTCAGAAGCGAACGGGCTCGGCTTCTCAGGAACCAACGCCGGAGGAGACCTCTACCTCATCAACTCGGTGTATCGCGACAACATGGGTGGGATCGTTCCCAATTCCCTCGACAGCGAGCTGCTCCCACCTCAGAGGGAGGTGTACATCGGCGGCAACCTCGTGATCGACAACAACAACGCCGAAGCGCCGACCAAGGGACGCGCGAGGCTCGGCTGGGGTGAGGGCATCGTGCTCGGTGGCGGCGTAGGAAACCTGGTCGAGAAGAACCTGGTGGTCAACCACAACCGGTACGGAATCATCACGACCATGCTCCCGGACAAGAACATCTGGAATGCAACAGACAACGTGGTGCGCGAGAACACCGTGGTCGGCACGGGACTCGGCGACTTCCTGCTCACGGGACCTCTCACGACCGGTAACTGCTTCGAGGACAACTTGCACACGTCGTGGACAACAAGTCCCTGGCTGAACGTCTACCACAGTTGTTCCGGGCTGAACCTCCCCTACTCATTCGACCTATACGGGGCGATCCTGCTCCTCGGTGGCCAAGCCGACGCCATACGAAATGTCCCGCCCGGGTCGGACTACCGCCTCTGGCCCGTCCCCGAGCCTCAGGAAGTCATGCCCGATCCGAAGACCACGCCAGGCAGGCCAGCCTTCAACGTCTTCGTCAAGCCGGACGTCAGCAAGATCACCACACCCGAGCTGCCACCAAGAACCCAGATCCGCGCCAAGGAGATCACCGTGTCAGGAGTACCCCTCACCCAGCCAACGTTCTGGACGTTCATCTTCAGCCTGTGGGCCTACTTCCTGCCCTTGGCACTGGCAGGAGCCTGGATAGCGCTCGCCCTCTGGGATATCTCGCGCAGACAGGACGAGATGTCCAGAGGCATGACCATCGGCTGGTTCTTCGCGATACTGCTCATGCCGTTCCTCGGAGTGATCGCCTACTTCGCGTTCGGGAAATCGCAGATCGAAGCCTGGCTCCGAGGACTCTTCGTTGGCGGCGGTGCGGCTGCCTACCTGATCGTGCTCGTAGCGCTCATCATCTTCAGCGGGGCCGTGTAGGACTCGCCCGTTCGGCCAGAGCTATGGGAGGTGTCAGCCACCTGTGCCAGCAAGAGCCTTGCGCACTTCCTCTGCAAGGTCAAGAGTACCGCCAGACTGCCCGACAGCCGTCCCTGACACATCGGATCGGCAGGAGTCGAAGAACGCCTCTGAAGATGGAGGGAGCGCTCTGCCGTACTCGGAGAGAACACGATCCGAGTTGGCGAGAACCGCCGCTGCCAGATCCACATGGCCGGTACGCAACAGCAGAGGTACAGCCGGCCACCCGAGTACGGCGTTGAGATCCAACTCACTCGATCCGGCGAGATGTGAATCCGCGCCGACAAGGAGTCGAGCAGCCACAGACGGCTCTCCCCAAAGGGTCTCGACAAGTGACTGCTGAACGAGGCTTCCAATGATCGCGAGGCTGTCAGAAGCCTCCTCGGCGGCGCTCCTGGCGAGAACACCTCGTCGGCGAGCAACCTCTTCGTTCCGCTTCCCGAGAGCTGCATCAGAAAGCATTCGGTTCCCGACCGAGACCAATCTCAGATCTCCTATCTCCTCGAGTGACTGCACCGCGGCCTCGAGATGTCCCACGCGCTCTCCAATCGACCGATTCAGTTCGTTGATGCCGAACCAGAGTTCAGCAGTGGCATTGCCTCGCTCATGGCCGATTCCGGAGAACATCCTCATCGCGGTCGAACTCGCGTCATGGGCCTCTTCGAATCTCCCGACCCAAGTCATCAGGCGAGCCAGCTGAGACAATGCCCATGCCTCCGTCGCAACATCCCCGACGTATCTCGCAAGCCGTGTCGCCTCTTCCAAGTCTGCAGCGGCTCGGACATAGTCATCGTCGATGTAGCTCAGAAAGCCAGAAGCGCACAGACCTATCGCACGTACATCCTTGTCGGTGACCCCTCCAAGTGCGCGGTCGATCCACGTCACACCCTCCCATGCCATGAAGCGAACGAAGAAGTAGCGATCGATGCCGGCAACCGACCGGACAACGCGGTCGTGGTCATCGTTGGCAAGCATCCACTGCCACGCCCTTCTGATATCGGGCATGTAGTCATCGAGACGCCCAAGAGCGCCACTCTCAGAACGTGTGCCGATCTGATCAGCGATCTCTTCGCAGAGTCCGGCGCACCATTCGGCGTGTCGGGCGGCAACGAGGTCGGCGACTTCATCGTCCTTGATCAGCTGTCGACCGTATGCACGGATCGGGTCGAGGAGCCGGTATCGCAGGGCTCCATCTTCTGCACGGTGTGTCTCGATCAGGGACGTCCCCACCAATCGCGCCACGGAGCCGGCTAGAACGTGGGGTTCGTCGGCGAAGGAGCATACGACTTTGATGTCATCGAAACGGAAGGACCCGGAGAAGGCAGACATGGCTCGAAACACCTGCTGCGCTTCCGGCTGCAGCAGCCTGTAGCTCAACTCCACTGCGGCATCGAGTGAGGACTCGGTTG
>CBETWC010000196.1:0-4399 GCA_965539925.1 uncultured bacterium | reverse complement strand
GACACCTCGGACCGGTGGTGGTTGCTGCTGGAATGGCATTTCTGGTGCTCATCTATCAACGCGACCTCGGCGCATCACTTCTGCTGTTCGGGATCTTCATCGGCATGCTCTACGTTGCAACAGGGCGAGCGTTCTATGTGATCACGGGTGGGGCGCTAGCAGCGCTCGCGGGGGTCGTCGCCTACTCGGCGTTCGATCATGTCCAACGGCGGATCGACGCATGGCTCGATCCCTTCGCCCACTTCGAGGACGCCGGCTACCAGACCGTCCAGGGCCTCTTCGCGATGGGCTCAGGCGCACTCACGGGCTCCGGGATCGGACTCGGGCGGCCCGACCTGATTCCCGCTGCAGCAACCGATTTCATCTTCGCAGCAGTTGCAGAGGAGATGGGCCTGGCTGGCTCGATCGCCGTCCTGGCAGGGTTCGGGCTTCTCCTCGCAGCAGGCTTCGGGATTGCGCTCAGGTCTCGTGACCGGTTTCGCAAGTACCTGGCTGGTGGGCTGGCGATCGTGCTCGGACTCCAAGCATTCATCATCCTCGGCGGAGTACTCTGCCTCCTCCCCATAACGGGTATCACGCTCCCGTTCATGTCGTATGGGGGATCGTCACTCCTGGCAAACATGGTGATCATCGCCCTCCTCCTGCGCGTATCCCATGAGGAGCGGCTGTGAACGTCCCCCTGAGACGAGCCGCGTACGCCATCCTCGCTGCCTTCGCATTGCTGATCGGATCGGTGACCTACATCCAGGCAATCAACGGCCCCAACCTGCGAGATGACCCACGGAATCCTCGCGTCATCGCATGGCGGACAGGGAGACAACGTGGCCCCATCATGTCTTCTGATGGCACGACGCTCGCCGAATCCACGCCATCGACGAACGATCCCACACTGTATGGGCGCCAATACCCCGAGGGCGACCTGTATGCCCACACCGTTGGACTCACCTCCGTCCTGTTCGGCTCACGAGGAATCGAGAGAACTCGGTCGGATGACCTCGTGTCGAACAGGGATTCCACCATCTCGGGCGTGCTCAATGGACTCCTCGGCGGCGACACGAACCCTCGAGGTATACGTCTGACCCTCAACCACATGCTCCAGACGGTCGCCGCTGAAGCCCTCGGGAACCAGCGAGGCAGCGTTGTTGCCGTCGATCCGTCCACAGGGGCGATCCTTGCAATGGTCACCTATCCCCGTTTCGATCCGAACACCCTGATCGGACCCAATGCTGGTGCTGCCGGCGCCGCTCTCGAGGTCGATCCCCATGAGCCGCTGCGCAACCGTGCCATCGACCAGACCTATCCCCCGGGCTCGGTATTCAAGGTCATCACCACGGCATCTGGCCTCGACACAGGCCTGGTGAGCCCTTCCAGTGAGTTTGCGGACCCTGTTGCCCTTGAACTTCCCGGAAGCGACTCCACGATCGAGAACTTCAACGGCAGGGTGTGCAACAACGGGACGGTGGTGACCCTCGACGTGGCATTCGTGCGATCCTGCAACACGGTGTTCGCTCAACTCGGGATGGATCTTGGTGGTGATCAACTCGGATTCACATCGCAGTCCTTCGGCTACAACAACGACGTGCCCTTCGAGTTCGCTGTGCTCTCCTCTTTCTTTCCGCCGCCGGGGACGATCGGGGACAACCCCCCTGCGACGGCTCAGAATGCCATAGGGCAGCGAGACAACCGCTCAACCCCGCTCCTCATGGCCCTGACCGCAAGCGCTGTGGCGAACAACGGGAGCATCATGGTCCCGTATCTCGTGGATGAGGTGTTCACTTCGGAAGGGACCGTGGAGCAGGAGACGAAACCCACGACGTGGCGCCGGGCGATGAGTCCTGCGTCGGCCGCTGTGCTCTCAGATCTCATGGAGCAGGTCGTGATCTCGGGCACCGGACACAGAGCTGCCGTGCCGGGAGTACGTATTGCGGGCAAGACCGGTACCGCGGAGGTAACCGGAAAGGCACCACACGCCTGGTTCATCGGCTTCGGCCCCGTGGGCGCAGGCCCTGACACTCCACAGATCGCGATCGCGGTGGTCGTCGAGTCCGGCGGCGACTTCGGCGAGTCGGCGACGGGTGGAAGCGTCGCAGCTCCGATAGCCCAACAGGTGCTTGCCGCGTTCTTTGGGGTCTAGACAGATACCAGATACCAGATACCAGATGCCAGAACCCTCGGTCCGCGAACTCCCGGTAGTTGGACATGTGGGGGCGCAGCATTCTTGACTCTTGACTCTTGACTCTTGACTCTCTTGCAGCTCCTTAAGGGGCTGCCGGGCTACTCTCTGCGCCGTGGAAGAACGAATTCTCTCGGACAGGTACCGGATCGTTCGTCATCTCGCCAGAGGCGGCATGGCGGATGTCTATGAAGCTGAAGACACACTACTGGGGCGTTCCGTAGCGGTGAAACTGCTCCATGCGAACTTCGCATCGGATGATGCGTTTGTCGCTCGCTTCCGCAGGGAAGCCCAGGCTGCGGCCAATCTCTCGCATCCGAACATCGTGGCGATCTACGACTGGGGCCAGGACGAGGGCACCTACTTCATGGTTATGGAGCTCATCGGTGGGCGCACGCTGCGCGAGATAATCAAGTCTGAGGGCGCCCTCCTCCCCAGAAGGTCTGCCGAAATCGCCGCTGAAGCATCGGCAGCGCTCTCCATTGCGCATCAACACGGCGTCTACCACCGTGACGTCAAGCCAGGCAACATCATGATCACCGAAGACGGGTCGGTGAAGGTGACGGACTTCGGTATCGCCAGAGCTCTCGACGATTCAGAAGAGCTGACTCGCACTGGGGCCGTAATAGGTACGGCCACCTACTTCTCACCCGAGCAGGCTCAGGGCCTGCCGGCCGATGAACGCTCCGATGTCTACAGCCTCGGCATCGTCCTGTATGAGATGCTCGCTGGGAAGCCTCCGTTCACTGGTGAGAGTCCCGTGGCGGTCGCGTATCAGCACGTATCGGAGCCGGCTCCCTCCCCTGACTCGGTCAATCCGGACGTTCCCCGCGAAGTGGCGGCCATCTCTGAACACGCCATCAAGAAGAAGCCAGAGGACAGATACCAGACCGCTGAGGAGTTTCGAGCTGATCTCCTGCGCTACCTCGGCGGGAACGAACCCGTTGCGGCGGTAGCCCTCCTCGCAGCAGCGTCGACCGCGGTGATCCCTGCACCAGCCCCACCACCAGCGATGATCGGAGATCCGGATGCAACCGCGACATTCGACGCTCCGGCAGAGGAACGCAGCCAAGCCGGGTACTGGGCTGCTGTGGGCGCGCTCATCGTCATCCTTCTCCTGGGCCTCTGGCTCCTCCTGAGACTTCTTTCTGGAGGCGAAGTTGCTGTCGGTACCGTCGAGATCCCCGATCTGACAGGCGTCGCTTCTGAGCAGGCATTCGAGACCCTGCAGGGAATGGACCTCAAAGTACGGGCCATCCAGGAGAACAGCGACGAAGTCGCCGTCGGCTTGGTGATCCGCACAGACCCGGCCACGGGATCCGATGTCGAACCGGGAAGCTTCGTTGACGTCGTGGTATCGGCAGGCGCTGAGGAGTTCGGTGTCCCGAATGTGATCGGCGAGAACGTAGATGTCGCTGCTGCGCGGATCGAGGCACAGGGCTTCGTCGTTGGGGCGCGTGAGTACGTCGCGACAGATGATGTGGATGAGAACCTCGTCATCGCGCAGAGCCCTGATGGCGGCTCCACGGCACCACCTGATACCGAGGTGAACCTCATCGTCTCGGCAGGCCCATCGTCAATCGAGATTCCCGACGTGTCGGGCAAGTCTTCTGAAACAGCCATCCTCGAACTGGCACGAGCCGGTTTCGAGACCATCGAGACACAGGATGAGTTCAGCGCGGACGTGCTCGAGGGATTTGTCATAGAGACCAACCCTGCCGCGGGCCAGATCGTGCCCCGCGAGGCAACCATCATCATCTTGGTCTCTCAGGGACCGGAACCCGTCGATATCCCCAGCCTCGAAGGCATGACCCAGAGCCAGGCTGCACAATCGCTCAACGCCCTCGGACTCCTCCTCGTGGTGAGCCCGGACACAGTCGAGGTGTCCATCGCATCCGGACTCGTCGGCAACGTGGCCGAGCAGACCCCCTCAGCAGGGACAACTGTGGACGTCGGGTCTGAAGTAACCGTGAAGCTTGGTGTCATCCAGCAAGTCTCTGTCCCCAACGTCGAGGGGATGAACCTCATCGACGCCGAGATCGCGGTTGCCAACACTGGTCTCACGATCGTCCCAAGTGGGACCACTGTCACTAACGTTCAGGCAGCCGACAACAAGGTCGCTTCACAGAGCCCTGCCGGCGGCACACAGGTCGACGAGGGCTCCTCCGTCGAGGTGACGACTTACGTGTATAGGCCGATTGTCCCTGACTACGTAGCCGAAGATGT
>CBETWC010000195.1:0-4405 GCA_965539925.1 uncultured bacterium | reverse complement strand
ACCATCGGGAGGCCGAAGGCGAACCACTCGACAAATGAGATCGATTGGCCACCAAATCCGTCGAGGAACTCGATGGCAAGCTGGTTGGCCGGCGTGCCGATGGCGCTGCCAACGCCACCGATCGTTGCGGCATACGCAATGCCCAACACAAGCACCTTGCGGAACGACTCGTCGCCGAGCGGAGCGGTCACCGCAATCGCGATCGGGACAAGCAACGCAGCCGCTGCGGTGTTGGACATGAACATCGACGAAACGGCGGTCACGACGAGCATTGTCCCGAAGAGCGCAACCGGGCTTCTTCCTGCGCGTGCAGTTATCGACACAGCCACGTAATGATCGAGACCGGATCGCTGCATTGCTTCGGCCATCAGGAATCCTGCGAAGAAGAGAACGATGATCGGGTTGAAGAAGGGAGTGGTGGCGTCCACCGCTTCAGCAACGCCGCTGAATACAAGAATCACAGGGATCAGCAACGATGTAACAAAGAGTGGGAAGGCCTCGGTCACCCAAAGCACCACAACAAAGCCGAGCAGCCCGAGTACGAGCGCTGAGTCCTGGGGTGGGCGGCGCAGCGCGTCGAAGTGCCTCTCTGCGTCATCCCACTGAACAACCGGGATCAGTTCGTAGCTACCGTCCGGCAGCTCCACGCGGAGCAAGATTCTGCTGACATCGGGTTGCACGCGCTCGCCGCTTCTGATCACCGCAATCGTTGCTTTGATTGGGCCATCCACCGGAACGCCCTCGATAAAGGTGAGCACGACCTCGATACCAGACCCTGTCCCGGTGAAGGAGACAGACTCAGTGGTGCCAACGGTCACCGGAGCCTCGATGATGGACTCGCCCTCAAAGTCCAGGAGCATGGTCCCCTGGCCCGGCTGCCAGTCCTCAGGAGCCAGAAGCGACAGGATCACACCTACTACCACCGCCAGCCCGAGGAACACCATGCGTCGGAAAGCGGACTGCTGCTCACCTCGGTTGACTTTCGGAACACCGGTAGTCATCAAGTCAATTCTCGCACAGCTGCAGCACCCTATCGCCACGACTCCAGACATCGCAATTCCAAGAACATGCTGCGATCGGCGTCCGTAAGGTTCCACAGATCCCACGCATGAGCCATTTCATGGAGGTAGACGGCCGTCGTGCGTACATCGCTGCGCGAAGGAGTTCCCGACTCGTGTTGGAATCTGCCCCACGCCCCGAACCTCTCCCGGCAGTCGCTGGCGAGGTGACTGCCGAGGTTAGGTAGTCCGAGGCCCAGTCCTTCGAAACGGTCATGATTGTTGCGAAGCGGGCCCTTGCATCCATGCCCACACCGTCCGGCCAGCCCGTTATCGGATTGTGTGCAATCAGGAAGTCGGAGAGTTGCCACCACTGGCAGTCCCCTTGCGCGCCAGACCTGGCTTGGCTTACATGCCCACATGAACACCGTGACCCTCGCCGATCGCCCCGATCTGGATATCAATCCACCGTCTCTGACTGCTTCGTGGCCGAGGTTCATGTTCGAAGACCCCATCGCGTTCCTGTACTACGAGTATCTCAACGAATGGGCCGAGCATGTGCTGCTGGGGCTCATCGATGATCGAGTTGTTGCGCGCGGCATGAGCGTTGCCTTCTCGATGGATGGGAGTAGCCGACAATCGCTGCCACTCTCAGGATGGGATGGTGTTGTTCGGTGGGCACACTTTGATCGATTGGGCGGCATTGCTCCCACGCACGTGTCTGCAATGGAGGTTGTGATTGCGGCCGACATGAAGGGCGCCGGATTGTCAACGCCCATGGTCGAAGCAATGGTGGCGAACGTCGATCGACTCGGCTTCAGCGAACTCGTGGCGCCCGTTCGACCAAGCGAGAAGCATCTCGTGCCGCGCATGCCGATGGAGGAATACGTAGCGCAGACACGGCCAGACGGACTTCCACACGATGCTTGGATGAGGGTTCATGCGAGGCTCGGAGCCGAGACCCTCTCCGTCTGCCCGACATCCATGACAATCAGGGGAACGATTGCGGAGTGGGCTGATTGGACTGGTTCTCGATTCGATCACAGTGGCGATGTCGAGGTTCCCGGAGCGCTGGTACCTGTTCACGTCGATATCGAGCAGGATCATGCCGTGTACGTCGAGCCGAACGTGTGGATGCGGCACAGTTGGTAGTGATCGCCAGTTCCGGGGTAGGACTTGAACGAGAAACACCGAACACACGGCGAACCGATTGACCGACTGCCCAGACCGGCGACTGGCCAACAGGTAGAAGACAACAGGAGCAGAGCGAGCGACTCGAATCGAACACGGACGACGGCTCGTAGACCGGCACCGAGGCTTGCCCACGCCTGCTTGAGTGATGATGGAGAGTTGTCGCGGAACCTTCAGGTTGCTTCGATGTGAACCCCCTGCCTGTCTACAATTGTCCGCCACTCGGGCTCCGAGTCTTGGCGCGTGAAGTTGGCGGTGAAACAGTGAGTGAGCGAAGTGTCGTAGCACCCATACTGCCGCTGTTCGCCGGGCTTGCGCTACTGATGGTCGGCAACGGCCTCCTCGGATCTCTCCTTGGCATCCGAGCCGACGTCGAAGGCTTCCCAACGGTGGTGATCGGCGTTGTCATGGCGGCGTACTACATCGGATTCCTCCTCGGATCGCTGACTATTCCACGGTGGCTCGTGACCGTTGGCCACATACGCGTGTTCACAGGTCTCGCGGCGCTTGCAGCGGCGGCCGCTCTGACGCATTCGCTCCTGGTCACGCCGATCGCATGGGGTGCGTTGCGATCTGTGTCAGGACTGTGCATGTCAGGCCTGTATGTAACGGTCGAGAGCTGGCTGCATGAACGTACCTCGAATCAGACGCGAGGCAGACTTCTATCGATGTACATGCTCGTGGTCACGCTGGGAATCGGGGCTGGTCAAACCCTGCTTGGCGTGGGCGATCCGCTGGATGCCACGCTGTTCATTCTCGTCGGCATCGCTATCTCTCTTGCCGTGGTCCCCGTCGCTCTGACACGCATCCCCACACCGAACAAAGCAATTCCCGTCAAGCTATCGCTCCACGACCTCGTTCGCACGGCACCGTTGGGAGTTGTCGCGGTAGCGATCGCCGGAGCCGCAGGCAGCTCTGTCCTCGCCCTCGGAGCCGTCTACGCAACAAGAATCGGCATGGAGCCGGCTCTGGTTGGCATGTTCATGGCTGCGGCCATGCTCGGTGGCGCCGTGATGCAGTACCCCCTTGGTCGTCTGTCGGATCGAATCCCCCGCAGACGGGTCATCCTCGCCATGGCTGTCGCGGCAATCGGCGTGGCTGGTGCCGGAGTAGCCTCAGACCCCACCAGTCCATGGCAGATTGTTGCGATAGCCGTATACGGCGGCCTCACCTTCCCGATGTACTCCATTGCGGTGTCGCACGTCAATGACGTCATACCAGAGCAAACACTGGTGGCAGCAGCAGCGGGAACCATCTTCGTATTCGGTGTCGGCTCGATCATCGGGCCACTCTCGATATCTGTTCTCATGGAAACGTTCGGCCCAGCCGGATATTTCTGGGGACTCGGTCTCTACTTCGTCCCACTCAGTGTCTACGCCTTGTGGCGAATCATCTCCAGGGCACGACCGGAACAGCGTGACTTCGTGAGCTTGCCGCCGCGTTCGTCGACCGCAGCCGTGCTCCTTGCCGATGCCTCAGACGACGATTGAGACCACTTCAACAAACGGGATTCGTCGTGAGCCACGCACCCGGAAACCGACCGCAAACGCACCGAAACCCCCTGCCACGCAAAGGGCTCTCCGGGGGTGGGACTTGAACCTTCAACACCGCCCACACGACAAGTGCTGACCCCGACTACCCGACATGAACCCCAGCGAACAGGCAGAAGACAGTGAGAGTGGTCCGTACTGGGATTCCTGCAGACTCTGATGTGCCCCAACACGAGCGGCACGGAGAGGAATCGTATCGCGACAACCGATGACTCATCCGTCGCCCGTCGAGTCCAGTGAACTGACTCCACGGAACCCGGAGAAGACCACAGTGACCTGCGCCGTTGATCCCCTCCCGTAGTGTCATATGAAGAGTTGGACGTCGGCGGTTGCGGCGTAGTCGAGGAACGCGGCGGCGCCAGCTATATCGCAACCTTCAATGAGGTCTGCTTCGGTAACGTTCATGACCCCCATGGTCGTGGCGCATGCAAAGAAGGTGACGTCGAGGTCTCGGGCCATGTCTATGAACTCCGGGATTGTTGGCATCGCCGAGCTATCCATCCATTTCTTCATCGTTTTGGTCGCGAGGGCTGTTGCTCCTGGTATTGCTCCCACGACGTTCGGGACCTGGAGTGGTCCGGCAGGGTTCGCGAGGGACGCGACCTTCAGGCTTTCGAACCGTTCCTTGTGGAGGATGTCGAGTCCGTAGAACGTGAAGTAGATTCC
>CBETWC010000194.1:0-4408 GCA_965539925.1 uncultured bacterium | reverse complement strand
ACTCGGCTGAGGCCTCCATGCAGAGGTCGAACGCATCCCCGTAATTTCCGTTGACAAGTGCAACGGTCGACCCGTAGGCGAGCAACTGCGCCACCTTGGCTTCAGGCGCAGATGCCGGCACGAAGATGACATTGCGCTGCCCAACGCTCGCAGAGATGCCCGAGAGTGCCGCTGCGGCATTCCCGGTGGAAGCCGTCGTCACGACCTCCGCTCCACGCTCCTGGGCCTTGACCACTGCCATTGCTGATGCGCGGTCCTTCAACGAGGCCGTCGGTTGACGACCCTCATCCTTGACCCAGACCTTCTTGACGCCGAGCTCGTTAGCAAGTGGCTTCGCGTCGTACATGGGAGTGCCGCCCACGGTGAGCGGTGGTACCGCGGCGTCCGGGGCAACGGGCAGGAGTGGCCGGTACCGCCACATCGTGCGGTTGCGATCCTCTTGGAGGGTCTCCTTGGTGAACGATGCTGCGATCCGCTCGTAGTCATAGCGAACGTCGAGGATGCCCTCGTTGCCGTGATCAGGACAGACGTACCCGGCGTAATCCGCCGGGTACGTCTTGTCGCAGATCACACACGTGAGTCCGACGACATTGATCATTGAACGATCCTGGTCCCGGTCTCGCCAGCCATTGCTCGTTCCAGATTCTGCGGGTTCGTGATGAGCGCCTCTTTGCCACCGGCTTCGAGGAACTGGACGACAGCCCTCATCTTCGGAGCCATCGACCCTTCAGCGAAGTGACCGCCCTCTTCGAGGTACTGCTTCACCTCAGCAAGTGTGAACTGATCCACCCACTCCTCTTCGGGAGTGCCGAAGTTGAGAGCGACCTGTTCGACTGCCGTTGAGATCAGCAGCAAGTCAGCATCCACCTGGTTCGCAAGCAGTGCCGACGCGAGATCCTTGTCGATGACTGCGGCAACGCCTTCGAGATCACCGTCCGCGTTCTCGACAACGGGGATACCCCCGCCACCGACAGCGATGGTGACAACACCAGCATCGAGCAGATTCCGGATCACATCGAGTTCGATGATCCTCATCGGTTGTGGCGATGCGACAACACGGCGCCAGCCGCGGCCGGCATCCTCGAGAACGTCCCAGCCTTCCTCGTCACGACGGCGCATGGCCTCGGCTTCGTCCATGAACGAACCGATCGGCTTCGCCGCATTCTCGAACGCAGGGTCCGCTGCATCCACTTCGACCTGGGTGACAACCGTGACCACGCTCTTGTCGATACCGCGTTGGCGGAAATCGTTGACCAGGTTCTGTTGGAGCATGTATCCAATCGCTCCCTGCGTGTCGGCCCCGCAGTAGTCGAGCGGAACCTCGTGTAGTTCACTGCTCGCGAGCTCAGATCGACGCAGGATGAATCCAACCTGCGGTCCGTTGCCATGGGAGATGGCAACGTCCCAACCCTGCTCAACGAGGCCGGCAATGCGATCGTCGGTCTCTGCTGCCGCGGCATACTGATCCTGGACGGACTGGTGGTCGCCGTCCGGGATCAGTGAGTTGCCGCCAATGGCAATAACGAGTCTTGGCATTACTCCCAGGCTCCAAGAACTGACGAGATGAGGGCCATGCGCATAACAACGCCGTTGTAGGCCTCCTGCCAGTAACGGGCGTGCTTGAGGTCATCGACCTCAGGGAGCAGCTCGTCCATGCGTGGCAGCGAGTGCAGGATGATCGAGTCACCCTTGGCCTTCTTCATGACCTCTTGCGTGATCTTGTAGTTGTCCGGCGTGACTCCGTAGTCGTCTGGCCTCTCATGGACGGGGATCGTGTAGTCCGGCTGGATCACAGGCTCCATGTAAATGACGTCAGCTTCGGCGATGACCTCGTCGATGTGGTCAACGGTCCGGTAGTTCGTTCCCTTGGCGTCGAGCTCTGCGAGGAACTCGGGCAGGGGTGCCATGTCTTCGGGGGACAGAATGACCATCTCGGCGTCGAACTGGCTGAGAGCGTATCCGAGGGAGTGCATGGTGCGCATGCGATGGTCACCGATCGCAACGAACGTCAGCCCGTCGAGGGTGCCCTTCTCCTTGAGAACGGTGTAGAGGTCGGTGAGGACCTGCGTGGGGTGCTCTCCCCAGCCGTCGCCTGCGTTGATCACGGGGATCGATGCCCACTTGGCGGCCTCGTGTGGGGCGCCCTGCTCGAAGTGGCGCATCACCATGACGTCGCCGTAGTACTCAAGCATGTGGACGGTGTCCTTGATCGACTCCTGGTAGAAGTCGCCCGCACGGGTCATCTTGGCGTCAGAGAATCCGGTGACGTGACCGCCGAGGCGATGCATTGCTGCTTCGTGGGCGAGACGCGTACGCGTGGAGGGCTGATAGAACGCCGTCACGAGCGTCTTGTCGGCAAGGAGATCCGTGTTCCGACGCTCCCTGGCGATGGGCTCGAGGCGGTCAGCGATCTCGAAGAGGTGGAAGAACTCGTTCCTTTCAAATTCCTTGAGAGAGAGAATGTCGCGTCCTGCGAAGCTTCGCATGAATGTCCTCCTGGGTTGGCTTGGGACGATTGGTCATACTATACTACAACATGATGACCCTACGCCAGCCGAACTGCCACCGATGATCACACGCAATCCGTCGCTCACCGATCAGGTGAAGACACACATCAAGAAACAGATCGCCGAGGATGGCTTCGAGGACGGCCGCATCCCTCCTGAGACGGAGTTGGCAGCCGATCTCGGGGTCAGTCGCACCACGGTCCGTGATGCCCTCAGTCGCCTCGAGAACGAGGGAACGATCTATCGCCGCCAAGGTGCTGGCACGTTCGTGAACGAACACGGGCTGCAGATCAAGTCCAGGCTCGAGGAGATCTGGTCGTATGAGCAGGTGCTCGAGGACCACGGCTACGTCCCCGCGGTGCGCGTTCTCTCCGAGACATCAGAGACTGCCGATGCTGCCACCGTCGAGGCCCTCGAACTCGCCGAATCGGACGTCGTGGTGAGCATCGAGAAGCTCTTCCTCGAGGACGAGGAACCTGTGATCCTCACGGTCAACCGCATCCCGGAACGCTTCCTCACAGACTCTGAATACACCGACGATGAGGCAATGCCGCTCTACCAGTTCGTCGAGGACCACTGCGACCGCATCCTCAGCTACTACCTCTCAGAGATCATCCCCGTCTCCCTCGACAAGGACACCGCTGACAAGCTCGGCGTGCCTACTGGAACACCGGCTATCTCATTCGATGAGGTCGGCTACGACCAGAACAACGAACCCATCGTGAGGGCCACCTCCTACTTCCGTGACGACCTCCTCCGCTTCCGGCTCATCCGCAGGAAGAGCGGGACATGAACAAGATCCGCCAGGCACAAAGGAGCGCTTGATGCAGACCCACCTACATGGCCGTGACATGATCACGACACAGGAATGGACGAAGGACGAACTCGATACGATCATCGACGTTGCCCTCGACCTGAAGCGCAGGAGAGCGCTCGGAGAACCCCACGCCCTGCTGCGTGACAAGGTTCTTGCGATGCTTTTCTTCTTCGCAAGCACTCGCACGAGGGCGAGCTTCGAGGCCGGTATGGCCCAGCTCGGCGGTCACGCCATGTTCCTCGACTCGACCAGCACCCAGATCGGCCACGGGGACACGTGGAAAGAGATCGGCGAGATCCTCGGTCGTTACAACGATGGTATTGCGGTCCGCCAGGTCGACTGGGGGATCGGAAACGAGTACATCCGCGCGGTTGCAGAAGCAAGCCGAACGCCTGTCCTCAACATGCAGTGTGACTGGTACCACCCGCATCAGGCCCTTGCAGACCTCCTGACGATCATCGAGCAGAAGGGCGACCCCCGCAAGCTCACGATCAACATGAGCTACGCCTATGCGTCGAGCTATCAGAAGCCAATCAGCGTTCCCCAGAGCGTCATCCTGCTGATGACCCGCTACGGCGCGAACGTGCGTCTCACCCGTCCGCCCGAGTTCAAGCTGATGCCTGAGATCGTTGCCCAGGCCGAGGAGAACGCCAAGAAGGCACATGGCTCCTTCGAGATCGTTGAAGACTTCGAAGAGGGCATGGACGGCGCCGATGTCGTCTACGCCAAGGCTTGGGGCTCGATGCTCACGACTTCTGACCACGAGGAGTCAGCGAAGATCTCAGCGAAGTATGAGGACTGGATTGTGGACCCCCGCCGTATGGAGATGGCAGACGAAGACGCCATCTACATGCACCCACTCCCCGCCGACCGCAACATCGAGGTCGCAGACGCCGTCATCGACGGCCGCTGGAGCCGGGTCTTCGACCAGGCCGAGAACCGCCTCCACACCCAGAAAGCGGTGATGGCCCTCACGATGTAGCGGAGAGACGAAAGACGAAAGACAAAAGACTGCTTCGCCCTCCCCGCCGGGAGGGCGAAGTCGCGTTTCCAGTGCGTCATATTGTCCTCCCTTCAGGGAGGA
>CBETWC010000193.1:0-4472 GCA_965539925.1 uncultured bacterium | reverse complement strand
CGAACGCTCCGCGATATCCTCGGGGTATGACTGAAGACTCCCTTGCTCCGTTGATCGAAGGCAGCGATCTTGCTGGGCTCATTCGCGCAATTGATGGAATCTGCTCTCGCAGGGAGTGGGACGAACTGGTCGACCTCAGGGACCGATGTGAGGAAGCAGTCACCCGTGGCAAACAGGTGTGGGCTGTGTCGCAGTTCGCAGAGTATCGGCTGGCACTCGAAGCTCCGGCGGAGCTCGCAGCCGGTGTCATGACCGATGGTCGCGGCAGGTTCTCGCTCGGGCCACTGTGGGAGGTCGCCGCTTCGTCACACTCCTGGTCGGACCTCGAACCTCATCTCGACGTGCCAACGATCCGGGCCCTCAGTGCGCACGAGCGATCGATCCAGGGAGACCAGGTCGATGAAGCCGCCGCGGACCCTTCGATCCTTGAGATCCCTGTGACGATCCAACCGTGGGAGCCCACGTATCCGACAGCGAAGTACGTATCGGACAGGGCAACCTTCCCCGATGAGATCTTCGATATCGAGATGACGTGGACGGATCTCGGAGAACCCATCGAGAGGCAACCAGACGACGAGGTCTCCAACGTGTTGATGGAACTCGTGAAGCCCTGGTGGGAGGACTCGCTTGGGAAGGCAGAGGTAGCGACAGTTGATGGCACGATCGAGGACGCAATCCGTACGCTGGGGCCCCATCGAGTGCGGATGGCGGAAGTCTCGCTGCAGACGGCACTCGAGGCCATGGCCTGGGCAGGAGCAAGTGGCGGGGGACATGGCAGGCGTCGTGGCACGCCTGTGGGGCGTGCAGGGGCATGGTGGGTGCTCCTCGAGCTGCTCGGCTACGACGAGGTTCCCGAGGAAGTCTCTCTACTGGGCGAAGAAGCATCCGACCTGCGATGGGTGCTGTGGGATCCCGGGGATCGAGTCGGCGGATGGAACCTGCACATCGGGGTCGAGGATCCCATCGATGGAGCGGCATGGGTGCTCTCGGCCGTTGACGCCGTCTAGTCCTGTCAGTCAGAGGCCAGGAACGGCATCACTTCGGTAGCGAGCTGCTCGGCGATCCCGAGTTGTCGGTCATATGACAGGTCGGGGAAGTAACTCCGCGCCACCCATTCCACGGGGACGCCGACCTGGTCACGAATCGTCGAGAGCGTCTCAACGATCTCGTTCGATGAACCGCCGACGATCCGCTTGGTCATGGCGGCTTCCTCTGATGGGCTCGGTTCAGGGGGAGCGGCGATACCTGTCCGGGTCGCAGACGGCTCCATGTCTGAGTATTTCCATACCTGCTCCCACACGCTCTGTACGATCTCGTCGCGCGGACCCGGATACATGTTTGCGTAGTAGAACCACCTGAAGGCCGACGGATCCCTCCCGACGCGTTCCAGCTCCTCGGTTCCCACACGCACCTGGTCGACGAATCGATCCGGTGAGGCATTGGAGAAGAAGCCGTCCGCATACCTGGCGGCACGTTTCACCGCAGCGTCGACACCCCCACCGACGATGAGGGGAATGGGATCTGCAGGAGCAGGCCTGATCGACACCTCCGGATACGAGTACACGTCGCCATCCCAGGTGAACGGTTCGCCCGTCCAGGCCTTGGGAAGGAACTGGAGCATCTCGCTCATGGCCTTGCCGCGCTTGGACATCTCGATACCCAGAAGCTCGAACTCGATGGCCGACCACCCGAGCCCAAGTCCGAGCAGGAGCCTGCCGCGCGAAATCGCTTGCACGGTGGCCGCGTCCTCGGCCAGGCGAATCGGGCGATGCAGGGGAGCCAGGATCACTCCTGTGCCGATGCTGATGGTTTCCGTGACAGCAGCGATGGCCGCGGATGTCACCAGGAGTGATGGCATGTAGCCGTCGTCGACGAAGTGATGCTCTGTCGTCCAGACAGAGTCGTACCCCAGTTTCTCGAGAGCAATCGACAGGTCGATCGTCTCGGCGTAGACGTCTTCCCATGAACGGCTGTCGCCAGGGGCGCGCTGAGCGGAAAGGAGTCCGAATCCGAGTGACATCTGTATCTTCTCCGTGTTGGAAGCGTTCGCCGCGAGGCTACCTTTCCGAACAAGCGTGCGAGACGGTTCACACGGTGTTTGTGGGGCACACCACACGGCATTCAGGTACCGTTCAGCTACCGTCGCCTCCGGGAGATCCACCAACAATGTACTTGGAACATATCGATGGGCCAGAGGACATCCGTGATCTCGACTACGACCAGCTCGACGAGCTGGCGGGCGAGATCCGGGAGTTCATCGTCGATGCTGTCGAACGTCACGGGGGCCATCTCGGTTCGAACCTCGGAGTTGTGGAGCTGACACTCGCTCTCCACCGTGTATTCGAATCACCGAGCGACACCATTCTCTGGGACACGGGGCATCAGGCGTACATCCACAAGATCGTCACAGGTCGCAGGGACGGGTTCGCCCATCTCCGGACCGAGGGTGGGCTCAGCGGGTATCCGAGTCGTGCAGAATCCGATCACGATGTCATCGAGAACAGCCACGCAAGTACGGTTCTGAGCTACGCATACGGCATCACAACAGCGCGAGAGTTCAAGAACAACGGCGCCGGCCACGTGGTCGCGGTCATCGGCGATGGTGCCATGACAGGTGGCATGGCGTTCGAAGGACTCAACAACCTCGGGCACAGCGGTCGCGATGTCACCATTGTTCTCAACGACAACGGCCGCAGCTACGCACCAACCGTGTCGAAGCTCTCCGAGAGCCTCATGACCATCAGGGCCAACCCGATCTACATGCGTCGGCAGCGCAAGTTGGAGGAGATCGCAGGGAACACACCTTTGGTGGGTGACGTCCTCGAACGCGGGATAAGCGCCACAAAGGCTGCGATCCGAGACATGTGGGAGCCGCCTGCATTCTTCGAGGATCTCGGACTTCGCTATCTCGGTCCATACGACGGTCACGACATCAAGACGATCGAGAGGGCGCTGCTCAGCGCCAAGGAGTTCGAGGGTCCGGTTGTCGTACACGTGCTCACACAGAAGGGGAGGGGACACGCTCCTGCTGAGAATGACTCGATCAAACTGATGCACGACACCGGTTCGATCAAGCCGGGAAGCTACACGGCAGCCTTCACAGAGACGCTCGTGAAGCTTGGAGAACTCCATCCGAACATGGTTGCCATCACTGCTGCCATGCCAGATTCGACCGGGCTGCTCACGTTCGCGGAGCGTTTTCCCGACAGGTGTTTCGATGTCGGCATTGCAGAGCAGCATGCAGCGGCTGCTGCTGCCGGTATGGCATTGGAGGGCCTCGTCCCTGTTGTTGCGGTCTACTCGACCTTCCTTACGCGAGCGATCGACCAGGTGAACCTCGATGTTGGCCTCCACGGTGCGCATGTCGTCTTCTGTCTCGACCGAGCAGGCGTAACGGGAGATGACGGACCCTCGCACCACGGTGTGCTGGACATGGTGCTCTGCATGAAGGTGCCAGGCATGACCGTCATGGCTCCATCGTCGTACCAGGAACTCGAAGTGATGCTTGGCGATGCCATCGAGTTGTGTGATGGGCCCGTGTCAATCCGCTGGCCGAAGACCGCGGCAGTCATGGTCACCGAGGACAAGGTCGGATCCGGACTCACTGCCCGAAAGGCGAGAGAAGGGGACGGACGCCTGTGTCTGATCGGTGCGGGCAAGATGCTCGAGGCATGCCTTGACGCTGCCGTGATTCTTTCTGAGGAAGGCATCGAAGCAACCGTCTGGGACCCTCGCATTGTGAAACCCCTCGATCCGGCAATGCTTCAAGACGCTGCCGCCCACGACGCCGTGGTCAGTGTCGAGGATGGATTCAGGGAGGGCGGCGTCGGCACATCCATACGCCTGTCGCTCGATGACATGGAATCGACTGCGCACGTCAGCGTGCTCGGCGTACCAATCGAATACTTCGCACATGCGAAACCCGAGGTGATCCTCGAGAGGCTCGGCCTTGATGCCGCGGGAGTCGCCGCATCGGCGAGGCGAGCCCTGGCAACGACCTGATTTCAGCCAGCGAGTACTTGGCTCGCCCGTTCAGCATCCGACACGGTCAGAGCGAGATGGAATCCCTCTGCGTTGGTGTGGAGTAGGTACATCGAGTCAACATTCACGTCGGCGTGGGCAAGGCTGTCGGCCATGGCTGCAAGACCGTCCGTCCCTCTCGGAATAAATGTGTCGAGGACGTCTCGCTCAGTGAAGTCGATGTCGGCGTTCATCAGGACCTGTCGAGCCTTGCGAGGCTCCTCGACAACGATGCGGATGTGGGATTCGCCGTTGTCGGCAATGGCAGCGAAGGCTTCGACCTCGATTCCAGCGGCCGCCAGCAAACGTGCCAGCGCTGCTATCTGACCGGGCCTGTTGGCAAGTCTCACTGAGAACTCTCTCATAACCCCACTCTACGCCATTTCACGGAGTTCCAAACGGAAGAGATGCGAATCCTGGGTTCTGGGGGATTCACCGGTCCCGAGCATGCC
>CBETWC010000192.1:0-4490 GCA_965539925.1 uncultured bacterium | reverse complement strand
GAGGTGATCGACGATGGCGCTGGAATCCCAGCGGAAGACCACGAGAGAATCTTCATTGCCTACGAGAGGGCCCATCTCACGGAAGGGTTGCCCGGCTCCGTTGGACTCGGCCTCACGGTTTCGAGGACGCTGGCCGATCTGATGGGAGGATCCCTCACCTACAGATTCGACGGCCGGAGCATCTTCAGGCTGGAGCTACCCGGTGCTGTCGACGACTCCGCCGATGGTCTGTCGGGGGAGTGGATTGACAACGACGACCTCGTACTCGGCATGAGACCCATCGGTCCCGGCCGCTTCGGAGTCGATGTGGGGTGAGGGAGGAAGGGCGGCTCCGCCGCCCGATCGCTCGGCTGCGCCTCGCTGCCAGGTATCAGGTGTCAGGTATCAGGCAGAAAGGCCATCAGCTTTCAGCCTTCAGGTGTCGGTCTCTTGTTCTGCCTGACGCCTGATACCTGACGCCTGACTTCTCACCTGCTCAATCATCGACGCGAGGCCTCCGTTCACATCATCTCCGATGTCCACGGCTATGACGGTGCGGTTGCGGTCGGTGAGGGCTGCGCGGTCTCCGGTCGCTTGAGCCTTGATGAGCTTGTTGAACGTGTAGCCGGCACCGGGGATGTCAAGGGCGTCTCCCGTATCGTCCGTGATCTGGAGATAGGTGCCGCCCGCAGGGCCGCCCTTGTGGAGCTGACCAGTTGAGTGCAGGAACCTCGGCCCGAATCCGACTGTTGTGTAGGCGTTGGATACCGTGGTCAGCTGATTCCGCAACTGCTCGAGGAGCAATGCACTCGCCTCCGTCTGCGGTACGTAGGCCTGAATCGAGACGTATGAAGTCTGAGCCTGACCCAGGGCGGCGTCAAGCGACTCAGCCCATCGAGGATCCGACACCGGAATCGGGGGAGCAGAATCCGAGCCAAGTCCTCCTTCCATGGCTGTCGCCGCGAGCTTCTTCGCGAGTTGGACATCTGGCTGGTCGAAGGGGTTGATGCCGAGGCATCTACCCGCCACGGCGGTCGCGAATTCGAGGATGAACATCACGCCAGCGACTTCGTAGGGGTCGTCGATCCCGATCGCGATGTCGGCTGTCGGGGTCGTGTCGTCTCCGATGGAGACAACCGTTGCCTCTCGGCCACCTGCAAGTCGAGGTCCGCCGTCGATCGGCACAACTCCGACGCCGTTCTTCCCCGTTGACTCCGCGATGAGCTGCTCGATCCATATCCCGATCGTCTCCACGGGCTGCGTGCCGACGAAATGGGCCTTGTCGTTGCCTGCGCGAGCTTCTTCGGCGAGCACGACGCCGATGCTGAATCCAGGATTGCTATCGAGCGAGGTTCCGGGACCGCAGAGCGATGCTGCATGTTCGGCACTGTCAAGAAGTCTGGAGACGTCGCCTCCGATCAACCCGGTCGGAACGAGACCGAATGCAGTGAGAGCCGAGTATCGACCCCCGACATCGGGGTCCGCATGAATCGTGGCGCGGAAACCAAGATCGGCTGCCATCGACTCGAGGCTTGTTCCCGGATCCGTGATTGCGATGAAGTGGTCTCCCGGATCGTCGAGTCGTGTCTCGGCCTGTTCCCAGAAGTACTTGAACAGCGACATCGTCTCGATCGTCCCGCCCGACTTCGAAGCGATGACATACCAAGTTGTCTCTGCTTCGGTGGCGGCATCGACACCCACGACTGATCCTGGATGGGTGGAGTCGATCACCATGAGCTTCGGAGACAGTCCATCTGACGGCAGCGTGGAGGAGAAGACCTCTGGAGCGAGGCTCGAACCACCCATGCCACAGAGCACGATGTCCGTGATGCCTTCTTCGACGGCCTGACCGTGCAACGACTCGATCGTGTCAACCAACGCACGCGAAGATGTCGGGGCATCAAGCCAACCGAGCCGGTCACCGGTCTCAGGTACCGGTGGGTCTGCCCACACGGTTGGATCCTTGCTCCAGAATCTCTCGAGTAGCTGCTCCGTCTCCCACTCCTCGATGTACTTCGCCGCGACTCTGTTGATATCTGCCGGAAGCGAGATACGCAGTGTCATGGCTTGATCTGGTCTCGCTTGACTTCGATGGCGCCAAGCAGTGCGGTGTATGCATCGGCGAAAGCGTCGACGCCATCTATCTGCAGTGTGGCGGTGATCGAATCGAAGTCGACTCCTACTTCTGGCAATGAAGCGAGAAGGATCGCAGCAGAATCGGTGCCGTCCAGCAGCGAGTCGGTCTTGATCGAGCCGTGGTCGATGAATGCATCGATTGTGTTCGGTGGGGCCGTATTGACCGTGTTGGGACCGATCAGCTCCTCGACGTACATGACGTCGTTGTATTCGGGGTTCTTCGTGGAGGTCGATGCCCACAGGACTCTTTGGGGGCGGGTGCCTGACTGACGAAGGTTGGCGAACCGTTCGCCTTCGAACAGCTCTTGGTACCTGCGGTATGCGACCTTGGCGTTCGCGACCGCGGCCTTACCGCGTAGCGAGAGGGCACGATCGGTGCCGATGCCCTCAAGTGCGGCATCGGTGGACGCGTCCACCCTGCTGACGAAGAACGAGGCCACCGAAGCGAGACTGGTTGGGTCCGATGAGCGTTCGGCGCCCCGGATGTAGGCCATCGCCACCGACTCGTAGTCGCTGAGGCTGAACATGAGTGTCGCGTTGATGTTCAGACCGGCGGCCGTCAGTTCCTCGATCGCCGGGATGCCAGCATCGGTCGCCGGAACCTTGACCATCAGGTTCGGCCTGTCGACGGCTGACCAGAGCCTCATGGCATCCGCAATGGTTGCCGAGGTGTCGTGTGCCAGCTCGGGAGACACTTCGAGGCTCACGTAGCCGTCGTCGCCATTCGACGAGTCGTACACGGTTCGGAGGATGTCCGCCGCTGACTGTATGTCTGAGATGGCAAGAGCCTCGAAGATCGCTGACGCGTCATCGCCACCGAATTGCGTGATGTCGTCGTCGTAGAGGTTCGAGTCAGCAATGGCCTTCTCGAAGATGGAGGGGTTGCTGGTGACCCCGCGTATGCCTGAAGCAACGAGCTCCTCGAGACCTGACCCCGTGAGCATGTCCCTTCGGATGAAGTCGTACCAGATCGACTGGCCTGAATCGTGAAGCTGCTGCAGTTTTGTCAAGTGTCCACCTATCGATTGTCGGCAAGACGATTGATCGTCTGCTGGGTGTTGTGCCTCATGTCATCACGTCCGAGTGCGGCGTGGATCGTTGCGTCGACGAAGCCCGATTTGGAGCCACAGTCGAACCGGTGACCCGCTACTCGCACGGCGTGGAACGGTACCTCGCCGATCGAGGCCAGCAGCGCGTCAGTGAGCTGGATCTCGCCTCCGGACCCGGTGCCCGTCGATTCAAGCGTGGTCAGGATCGAGGGATCGAGGATGTAGCGGCCGATGACAGCAAGATTCGACGGTGCAGTGCCAGGGGCAGGCTTCTCAACGATGTCGCTTACCTCGATGGCACCACCCAGATCCGTGCCAGGCGTGACGATGCCATATCGGCTCGTGTCCTCATCGGCCACCTCGTCGACGAGGACGACATTCCCACCGTGCCTCGCGTGTACGTCGAGCATCATTGAAAGGTCCGGTTTCTCCGAGAGGATCAACTCGTCGGCGAGGAGGACGGCAAATGGTTCATCTCCGACGACGTTGCGGGCGCACCAGACGGCATGTCCAAGTCCGAGTGGGTCTATCTGGCGGACGTACGTGACCTGGCCTGGTGCAAGTCTGAGGCTCTCGAGCGAGGCTGCAACAGCATCTTCACCGCGGTCCTTGAGGGTCGCTTCAAGTTCGAAGTTGACGTCGAAGTAGTCCTCGAGGGCACTGTTGCCACGTCCGGTGACGAATACGAGATTCTCGATTCCAGCGGCGACAGCCTCGTCAACGGCGTATTGGATCAGGGGCCGATCAACGATCGGGAGCAAGACCTTGGGCATTGCTTTGGTGGCAGGCAGGAATCGGGTGCCGAATCCGGCGACAGGAAATACTGCCGTCCTGACTCTCGTCATTTCGAATCGGCTGCGCTGGTGATGCGCTCGGCGTGGCCCTTCGCCTTCACGTTGTAGTACGCCTCTTCGATCTGTCCCGAGCTGTCGATGAGGAACGTGGACCTGATGATCCCCATGTACTCCCTGCCGTAGTTCTTCTTGAGGCCATAGGCGCCGAACGCTCTAGCCACCTGATGATCCGGATCAGACAGGAGATCGAACGGCAACTCGTGTTCGTCCTTGAATCGTGCAAGTTTCTCGGGCTTGTCCGGAGAGATGCCGAGGATCTCGTAGCCGAGCTGCGCGAGGAACTCGTGACGATCCCTGAAGTCGCAGGATTCGGTCGTGCATCCCGGCGTGAACGCCTTCGGATAGAAGTAGATGACGAGTTTCTGATCAACGAAGTCGGCTGTCGATCGCTCGACGCCATCCTGGTTCAGTGCCGAAAATTCGGGTGCCTTGCTTCCGGTCTCTAGCTGCACGAAGTCCTCCATCGGTCGGT
>CBETWC010000191.1:0-4511 GCA_965539925.1 uncultured bacterium | reverse complement strand
CCTAGAGTCGCACAAACCGACCAGGGGGAGGTGCCTGTGCGACGGACACTCGGGTTACTCACAGCAGCGGCACTCGTCATCGGCATCGCGGCCATCGGAGTAGTTCCAGCCTCAGCTGCACCCTCGGCTGCCATCAGCCCGACCTCCGGACTCGCCGGCTCGACAGCAACTGTCACCGGATCCGGGTTCTTGCCAGGGTTTCCTCCATGTCTGATCTTCGCGGGACTAACCACAGCGACCGCGGTCGAAGTCGCTCCATGCACCGTCGATGGGAATGGCTTGGTCAGCGAGCAGATCACCATCCCGGAAAACCTCGCACCCAACATCTACACAGTCTTCATCTGCAACTACTGCCTCGATCCCGTGCTCGAATACGAATTCTCAGAGGTGGGAGAAACGACGTTTCAAGTATTGAAGCCACCAACGACCACCACAACGACAAGCCCACCACCAACGACCACCACAACGACAAGCCCACCACCAACCACCACCACCACAACGATCACGCCAGGTTCGACGACCACGACGAGCCCTGCAACAACGACCACCACTACAACAGGCTCGACCACCACCACGACCGACGGATCCACGACCACGACCACAGAGCCCCCAGATGAGGAGGGAGACCTCACGGACGTCGTGCTGCCGATATCGATCGACGGTCGGGCGATTCCCAACATGGGACCCGGATCAGCCCTTGCCGAGTCGATCGGAGCGCCCTGGGAACCGATCAGAATCAGGGACGATCACCTTCAGCTGCCCGACTACTGGCTTCTTCGCTGCGGTGCGCCACCCGGAGCCCACGTCGTTGACTTCGATGACCAGGAACTCGGCGCCCACGCCGAAGTCATGCCTACCGATGGCTCGGATGGCATCTCCTACGTGGACTATGGGTCTTCTCCCGCGCCATCAGCCACCATCGTCGCTCCCCCGCAGGGAACCTGGACCGCACCACATGCCGCACGCGTGGAAATGCGGAGGTCGCCCCTGGAGGACAGCAACCACTACCCGCTCATCTTCACAAGAGCCGAAGGGTTCACGTATTTCGGTCTCAGAGTTGGCCTCGCTGAAGGCACCGACAGCCCCGTCGTGATCGAATTGGCAGCGCGGCGTCTCGGCGCCAGGTTCTGGGATGTCGACCGTATCGAACTGGGAACAGAGGCCTCTCCAGCAACCACCTGCTTGATCGTGACCGTCCCTGAACGCCAGTCGTTCGAAGATGTGCAACTCGGGGTATTCAGCGCGTCAGGTGAGCACGTGAGCGTTCTTGTCGACAGCATCTTCTGGAGTGACACCGACGTATACCCCATCACACCGGAACCCGAACCGGTCGAGGTCGAGATCAACTACCCCTCATCGTCCACGAGACTGAGTACCGCCCACAACACCGCAGTTGTCGGGCGCGTGACGTGGCCATCGAATCGGAACAGGCCCACCGTGAGCATCGCAGTGCCGACGTGGGACAGCACGGGAGTAGTCGTCAGGACAGCCAATCTGGCACGATCGTCCACTGTTGGTCAGACGAAAACGGCGACATTCTGGCTGGATGCCATCCAAGTGCCTTCTGGCACATTCGAATTGTCGGCCACGGCCATTGGCCCGGGATTACGCGGTGGTGCCACCGTACTTCTGGAGGGGATAGGTCCGCCCTCGCCACCGAGAAGCGAGTACCTCGACGTGATCGAAGGCCAGGTCGACATCATCCCGTGGGCGATCGAGGTGACCCAGGCGATTCGTGGCCCACTAGAACGCCAGGCACCGCGATCTGTCATCAGTGACGAGTTCAACCATGTTGCAGGAAAGAGGACGGTTGTTCGGGGCTACGCCACTCACGAAATAGCTGACTCACTCGGCATCAGGCCGGATCAGATCTTCGCAGGTGCAGTCCTCCACGGCATGCGCAACGGGGTCACGCTTCCCTTCAGTCCTCTTCAATCCGAAGCAGCATCGACACGACTGTTCGGCATCGGTATTGGTGACGCGGCGGAGCAGGCGACCCGGCCGTTCGCTCAGAACACCTTCAACTTCATCCTCCCCTATACGTGGACAACCGAGGGAGACATCCAGCTGCGCTTCGAAGTCAACCCGCCGACATCGCCGATCCACATCGACGAAATGCCTGGTACAGATGGCGCACAGAACACCATCGCGCAACAAGAAGTGACCTTCACCGATGTCGGGCGAGTCGGCGTATCCGCTGTGAATTTCGAAGTCCATTGGGTGTGCACCGATGTGATGGTCGAGACAGAAAACACGGGACATCCATGCTTCGGCGCGACAGAGGGCGACGAGGTGTCGACGAGTCGAAGTGCAGACGGGATGCGCAACACAACACGAGACTGGTGGAAGGCGTTTCCTGCGCCTGGTGACTACCCGAACTACTTCTCCTACTCAGAAATCAGCGTCCCCCACAGAGCTGACAACTCGACACTGGACATCGATCGCACGATCGTTGGCAGGGCGACAGCCGCTAATTGGGAAGATTGGCGCAACGCGTACTGGGATCTCTACTGCGACGATGACCCGCATGGACAGAACACGATCCGTCCTCCCTCTGTCCGCGACCTCGTGTGGATGGGCCAACCACCATGGGCCCCACTCAGGGGAGGCGGATGTGCCTGGGTCAATCGTCGCTCCGCTTTCCGTGCCAACACATTCTGGGGCGCCGTAGCCCAGGAGACAGGACACACGATGGGGCTTCGGCACACAGGGAATGCCCATGGTGAATTGAGCGGCGGTGCCGCGGTGATTCGGTTCCCCGGAGACCATGGCGAAATCGACATACCGGATGAGTCCACCAGCGGCTTCGACACGTCATCGATGATGGTCGTCAGCTCCAGCTCCCGGGATCATGTCCACGACTTCATGTCCTATGGAGGTGGAACCAACTGGATCTCGGTGGGAACCTGGGATCACATATTCACGTCGCTGCGTGACAACCGCACCTTCGGCGAGGATCGGGGACCTGTCATCAGCTCAGGGGCGGGCGGCCAGGTCGAGCAGTCAGGGGCACCGGGTGAGGGCCAGGCGTTGATCGTCCAAGGAACCGTCAACGGTGGGGTGTTGACCCTGGAGCCCGTGTACCTGGGAGACGCTGGCGTCTACTTCTTCCCCGAGGGCAATGATGTGACGATCACGCTCGAAGGGCCGGAAGGAGCATTGAGCCTGGATGCTGCGCTGGTCAACGCGAGCACCCATGGAGCCGCTTCCGCCCAGCATTTCGTTGCTGCCTTTCCGCCAGATCTCACGGGAATCGACTCGATGACGGTGCGCGTTGAAGGCGCCGATCCGGTGACGATCGAAGCAACACCAGACAACAACGATCTCCGCCTCGACAATCTGAGTCCAACCCTGATCTCATGGACGCCTGGAGGAGCCCGGCCACCATTCACCGTCGAAGCAAGTGACGACGGCGGAGAGTCATGGTGGATGCTCGGAACGGTCGACACGCCAGAACTCGACATCAACGCGGCAACGAATCCTCTCTCCGGTGACGGTTGGGTCATCCGGGTGCAAGGATCCAATGGTCCAAAGGTCCTGTTGGACACGGCACCGATCGACTTCGGAACCCAGCCACCGATAGCTGCGATCGGTAGCCCTCTCGATGGGGACAGGGTGCAAGTCGGCATGACACACGCCTATGCCGCGGTTTCCGTCATAGGAGACGACGGATCCGAGTATCAGTGGTTCGTGGACGGCGAACCCGTCGACACGGATGAAGTCGCCGACGTGCCGATCATGCCTGGCGAGCACACGGTCACCCTGCGCGTGACCAATGCTGCGGGATCCGATGAGTACAGCATCACGGTGAACGGCGTCATCGATACGGATGGAGATGGCCTCGATGACGAATGGGAAGAGATCAATGGATTCGATCCACTCCTGCCTGATGCAGTCGAGGAGGACACGGATGACGACGGATTGCCGATCGGTGTCGAGTACCAACTGGGTACGGATCCGAACGACCCGGACACCGATGGCGACGGGTACACGGATGGGCACGAATACGAGGGTGCTGGAGATCCTCTGGATCCGTCGGTGATTGCTGGCCCGATCCACGGAGTCGACGATGCCGAAGCTTTCATCGCGGCACCGGACCTGCCGACCAGCCAGGATTCACCGATCCCAACATGGATCTTCGTGCTCGCGGGAGTGGCTGTCCTGGCTCCGCTTGGTTACTGGCTGACACGTCGCACCAAGGCCGGATAGTTCCACGATCTGTGGTTCGCAGGCGCGCTGCCCCCGCTTGGCTCGTACACCCACCTGTCCCCCCACAAGACGGAGGGACGAACTAGGCGAGCGCTGCGTCGAAACGCTTTCGGATCTCGGTGAATCGGTCAGCCATCGCGACACCGTCCTCGTCGAAGGACGCAAGGGCTTCCTTCTGTGCGGCGTAGTCGATGTTGTCGACTCCAGCCTTGGACTGGAGCATGCGCCACGCCTTGCGACGTTCGACAGCGAACAGCACGAGTTGTCGTGAACAAGCAATCGGCTTGACGTTTCCTTCCTTG
>CBETWC010000190.1:0-4517 GCA_965539925.1 uncultured bacterium | reverse complement strand
CACGACTCGGCTCTGACCCTGAGCTCGCTCCGATGGCACGTGCCATGACTCGCTTCAGCGCATTGGTCAGTGACAACACGCGCCCCGACGGAAGATCCGGGCTCTGGTGGGGTGGTCCACAGAAGGTTGGAGCCGAAGGCCTCTACGCCTCGACGCGCAACGGCCTCACCATCGCCGCGAAATCGCACTCGGGCCGATCGGACGTTGCGGTGGCAGCGGCCCTCACCGTTGCCGACAGGATCGGAGCCCTCCCCCCTGCAATGGCCAACGCCCTCGAGCCCGAGATCCGACCACCGGTCATCGGTGCTGGACGTACCGTTGGGCACATGGAGCTGATCGAAGCGTGACGCTGAAAGACAACTGGGAGATCTTCCCCGAGAACCTCGAGCCGATAGCCCCTCGCACAGGGCCTTTCGCTCACAAGCCATTTCTCGAATCGATGTGGCATCACCGGACGGACAAGGACGCCGTGCTCCACATCGAAGCCTCCTCTTCGGGTGCCGCAGCGGTGGTTGCTTCTGATGGAATCATCTCCTTCGCTGGCCAATCGAATCTGACCGACTATCACTCGCCCGTGGGCCCTACAGGCGCGGAGGCGGTTGTGGCTGCACTCCAGCGGTTCCCCTCGACTCCGTTCAATCTCGACTCACTACCCACCGAGGCAGTCGATCCGATCGTGGAGCAACTGACAGCTGCTGGGATCGAGACCTCCGTCTCGGAACACGAGACGGCTGCCGTGCTTCCCCTGCCACCCACCTACGACGACTGGCTTGGTTCGATCGGGAAGAAGCAACGCCACGAGGTTCGAAGGAAGCACCGCAGGTTCGAAGCCGAATTCGGTGTGATCGAGATCGAGCGCCACGCCGGGGATGCGATTGAGGCCTTCTGCACCATGCACCGACTGTCTGCCGGAGAGAAGGGGATGTTCATGACCGCCCCGATGCAGGACTACTTCGCGGAGCTCCTCGACACCGCAGGCGCCTCCATCCATCTGCTCACGTGTGATGGGGTACCGAGGGCAGCAGCCTTCGGCTTCGAAACCGACGACGGGTACTACTACTACAACTCGGCGTACGACCCAGCATCCGCCATGGCGTCCCCCGGAGTGGTCCTGTTCACAGAGATGATCCGGACTGAGATCGAGCGCGGTGCTGTCGTATTCGACTTCCTGAAAGGGGATGAGCAGTACAAGTTCCGTCATGGCGCCGAGCCAAGACAACTCTTCGCCGTCAAGGGCAGGACGCGATGATCTCCAGGGTTGCCTATGTCGCGATGCATTCGTCCCCTCTACTCCAGCCAGGCGTGGGTGACGCTGGCGGAATGAACGTCTACCTGGACAGGCTGTCGAGGACCATGGCTGACCGTGGCATCGATGTCACTGTATTCACCCGACGCTTCGATGCAGACCTCCCTCTCGTGGTCGAAGTGACACCCGGATACCGGGTGGTCCATGTCGAGGCCGGGCCAGTCGGCCGGTCGGACATCCCACAGATGCAGAACTACGTGTCCGAATTCGCCGAAAATGTCATCGACTGGACGGTCCAGAGGAGTCGTGAATTCGACCTCGTCCACAGCCACTATTGGCTGTCGGGTCGCGCGGGAGTGAGAATGAAACACTCCTTGGGGATCCCGCTCGCCAACTCGTTCCATACCCTCGGGAAGGTGAAGGATGCAACCAGGCATCATTCGGAGAGCGCGTCTTCTCGCGAGCGGCTACTGACCGAGGCCGACGTCATCGCCAACTCGGATTGTGTCATTGCATCGACGCCATTCGAGTTCGATGATCTCCTCGAGCACTATCAGGCGACGCCGGAACGGCTCTGCGTCTCTGCGCCCGGGGTGGACCACAGCGTGTTCCACCGTGCTGACAAGTCGACCGCACGAGAGCGCCTCGGGTTCGGTGATGAACGCATAGTGCTGTTTGTGGGACGCATCCAGGGTCACAAGGGCACGAGCGTTGCAGTGGAAGCATTCGCTGAGCTGCTCGCATCGAGATCTCCAGAGGATCAACCGGTACGGCTTCACATCGTTGGCGGCGCAAGCGGGAGCGAAGGCGCCCAAGAACTCGAAAGATGTCACCAACTCATCGAGCAGCATCAGCTCGAGCGGCACGTGCGATTCTTCGATCCTCAACCCCACTCCGAGCTCGCCGACCACTATCGAGCAGCAGATGTCGTCCTGGTCCCCTCACGGAGCGAGTCGTTCGGTCTCGTTGCTGCGGAGGCACAGGCATGCGGAACACCCGTTGTGGCCTCCAACATCGGCGGACTCCCCTACGTTGTCAGTGCGTCAGAATCGGGCCTCCTCGTCGACAACCATGACGCGAGGGCCTTCGCAACCGCAACGTCGGCGATCCTCGACCACGACTCATTCGCTCAACGGCTATCAGACGGTGCCGTTGCCTTCAGCCAGAAATTCTCGTGGGACGCAACCGCAACCCGCCTCCTGGAGCTCTACGAGGGGATAACGGCTTAGAGAGTCAAGAATCAAGACCGTTCGCTTCGCTCACTGCAAGAACGTCGATGTCTCCCCCTTGACTCTTGACTCTCGACTCTTGACTCTTCTTCGCGCGAAACATTCCGGCGTCTGAGTTGCCAACAACGGGTTGTGCACAAGAGCCTGTGGATAGCTGTGGATATGTGGAGAAGCCCGTAATCGATCGACCAGGTGTGGTCGGTTGGGGCCGGTTGCGTTCACGCAACCGTGCAGAACGGGAAAACCGGGCCAAACAGCTCTGTTGAAGTGGGCGCGGCAGAGTCGTATGTTGCAAATCGAAGGCCCGATGTGCCGATATCCAAGTACCTCGTTCGGGGAAGTGCGGGGCTCAAGGATGGAGGTTTGTCGGGCCTTCGCCTTGGTCAGATACCAGATACCAGAGGTCAGACGTCGGAGGTCGGAGGTCGGAGGTCGGAAGTAGGGTATCTACTGTGTCCATGAGCGTCATCATCTCGTTACAGCTTCCTATCGACTGGACGATCTTCGGCTGGCCTTCGACCCCCCAACTCGGTGGGATCGTGCTGACGACCGGTGATCCGAAGTGGGCATGGGATCCGTCCGCTCCGGCACTCCCAATCCACACCATGGACGTGCCGGACGCCATACCGGTCGACGGCTTCACCATCGACCATGTGGTGCTGCTTGTTCCCAGCCTCGACTCTGCGCTCAGCCGATTCGACACCATCGGACTGGCACCCCGGCTGAAGATGAAGGTGGGGGATCGCCCCGCTGCATTCTTGAGGGGCGGACCCGTGATCGAGGTCATCGAGTCCCCGGTTCGACAGGCCTCCATCTACGGCATCGCTGTCACAGCAGAAGAATCGCTTGAGTCCCTCGCCCTCGCTTGGAAGACCCGGGGGCTGGCCGTGGGAGACGTCAAGAATGCCATGCAACCCGGCCGCAGAATCATGACCGTCCACGACCTCGACGCAGGCTTCGCCGTGATGACCCCAGACAGAGCCAAGAATTGAGATTCAAGAATCAAGACATCTTGACTCTTGACTCTCAAACCCCGAAGATCAGTTCGCGGAGGCGGACGCGGCTTGTGGCGAGAGTCTCCAGGTCGACACGGATCGAACCGAGTCTCAGGCCCCGCATCTCGTCGCCGTATTTGGTTGCCACCTTCACGGTGCCGTCTGAGTGCTCGAGCACGCCGAGGCCGAGGCATCTTCCTCGTTCATCCTGAACGCCCACGAGCATTCCATCCAAGCGACTCACATCGAATCCAACAGGGAGGGTGGGGGCGAACACGGTCGTCTGCACCCGCCACCTCGGTGGATCGTCCCCAAGGTTTCGTCGAAGGGCCTCTGCTCGAGTGTCCTGCCGGTCCATCGGCGATACGGGGACAACATCCGCTGGCGGATCGACCTCAGCCACACGTACCGATAGGAATCTCCGCAACATGCCGATCACCGGATCAAGTTCTTCTCCCCGCCTGATGGCGATGACCAGAGATGGCTGGGCCAACTCGACGAGGTGGTACTTCAGCGTCTGTCCGACGACACCTGTCACAACACCGGTCGTATCGCAGATGACGAGATCGGCCCGCTCCTTCGCAATATCGATGAGGGCCGCAACAGCAACGACGTGCGGTAGGACCACTCCGTTCGGCTCCACGGCACCAACAAACCTGAGCTCGTCAGGCGTGTCGAGTAGATCGCAGTCATCAGGTGATTTCAGGACTTTGAGGCCAACACATCCCACAGGGCCGACGGTGGCAGCGTCAACGTCGCCGTCGACGTAGGCAACGGTTCGTCCGTGTTCGACCGCGTCGGCAAGCAGCATGCGAGCGAGCGTTGTCTTCCCCGTCTCAGCATCGCCGATGACCATGACTACGCCATCCAACCCTCTGACACGTTCGCGCAATGCTTCGTATGGCAGGTCGCCCTTCATGCGGGGACCTCCTCATTCTGGCCTGGTCGAATTGTACGGTCGGTCAGGCCTCGTAGCGTGCGCGCAACGTGCGCCTCATCACCTTGTGTGACGCCGTCCTGGGCAGCTCATCGACGAGGACCACCTCA
>CBETWC010000189.1:0-4534 GCA_965539925.1 uncultured bacterium | reverse complement strand
CGGGGACGAGGAGCATGACGTCGATGTCCTCCTCATGAATTCGTTCCACCCAGCCGGGTAGCTCCTGGCGGAGCCTCCCCTGGGCGGTTGCCCCGGGGAACGAGAAGAAGGTTGATGCAAGGCTTCCGATCTCACCGCGCTCTTGAGCCTCGCGCAGCCGATCGATCGGGAAAGCGACATTCGGGTCGCGAACGGCGGAGCGGATGTCGTACCCACCGTGGCGCACCCTGAGATTTGAAGCAGGTGTGTCTGAGGGAATCTCGGAGAGCACCGGCGTGTCCTTGAGGAACTCGCCGATGCGATCCACGGCACCCTGCTGTGTCAGCCCTGACTCTCCGAAGGGCTTCGGGTCGTCGCCGGCAACAAAGTGCCCTGACGTCGTGACCATGCCGAGTGTTGCGTTCGCAACGGACATCTCAGTCGGTGTGAACGGCCCATCGTCGTTGGCGAACGGCGGTAGCGGTGCATCCGGATCCGGGGCGTACCCAGCCACTTGGGCCTCGTAGGCAGCGTGTATCAGGGGGAGAACGTCACCGGTGTCGTAGGCATCTCCGAGCTTGTGTAGGAGATCCTGCAGAAACGCAGCGACATCGTCGTCACTGGCTCCTCTGAAGAACTTGAAGTTCAGGTCATTGCGGTCCCCATACGAGAAGGACCTGCGGAACTGTTCGAAAGATTCGGGTTCTTGGGGCTCGTGCATGGCGACACGCTAGCTGCTGTGATTTGTTCGTGTGACGGTGTGCCAAGCTGGACGGTACGACGATGGAGGTGGCGGGGTCATGCAGTACAGGATGCTTGGACGGACGGGGTACGAGGTATCTGCAGTCGGATTCGGTGCTTGGGCGATCGGTGGTACATGGGGTGAGGTCTCGGAATCCGACGCAATGGCGGCGCTCACCGAGGCTGTGGACCGGGGGATCACATTCTTTGACACCGCCGATGTCTACGGCGATGGCCGCAGCGAGAGATTCATCGCGCGCCTACGTCGCGAGCGACCCGACGCACCGATGATCGTGGCTACCAAGGCCGGCCGTCGACTGGATCCCCACACCGCCGACGCGTATACGCCCGAGGCCATCGAGGCGTTCATCGACCGCAGTCGAGAGAACCTCGAGATGGAGTCTCTCGATCTTCTGCAGCTGCATTGCCCACCCACCGAGGTGTACTACCGACCTGAGATGTTCGAAGCGCTCGACGATCTCGTTGCGCGGGGCAAGCTCCGCCAGTACGGCGTCAGCGTTGAGAAGGTCGAGGAGGCGCTCAAGGCGATCGAGTATCCGGGTGTTGGATCGGTACAGATCATCTTCAACATGTTCAGGCTCCGACCGGCCGGGCTCTTCTTCCGAGAGGCACAAGCACACAACGTTGGCGTGATCGCCCGCGTCCCTCTTGCGTCTGGACTGCTGACCGGCAAGATGACCGCTGCCAGCACCTTCGCTGCAGACGACCATCGCACTTTCAACAGGCACGGTGAGGCCTTCGACATGGGCGAGACCTTCTCCGGAGTGCCGTTCGACGTTGGGCTTGAAGCGATGGACCAGATCTTGCCGCTCATCCCAGCTGGATCTACTCCTGCGCAGTTCGCCTTGGCCTGGATACTCGCCCATCCGGCGGTGTCGACGGTCATCCCCGGAGGGAAGAACCCAGCGCAGGTCGCTGACAACGCGGCTTCCGCCGACCTCGAGGCCCTTCCGGCTGAGACCATGGAGCGTGTTAGCGAGATCTACGACACGTACATACGCAAACACGTGCATCACCGCTGGTAGGGCGGCGAGGCACGTATTGGATTGGCAGTAGGAACTTCCTCGGCCGACTCGACATTGACGCCACGAGAGTTCGTGGACGGAGCACTAGCCGCGGCTGAAGAAGAGCTGAATCTCGAGGATGCCGTGATCCTCGACAGATACGACGCCTGGCGCTGTGGGCATTTCGACACCCCAGTCAGCGAACGTGATATCGACGGCGCCGACGACGACAATCAGGTCACCGACGAGCTGGGTTTCGAGCGGAATCTCGATCGTCTGGGTCACACCTTTGATCTCGATTTCACCCAAAGCGATGACCGAGACCGGTTCGCCTTCGGCTGGGACAGCTCCGATGTCGACCGGGCTTGTGAGGGTGAAAGTGGCCGTGGGGAATGAGCCGGTATCGAGTGCACGTTGGACGGCACGGTTGCGTCTGTCTGCGTTGGTGACGATCTGTGACAAGTCGGCCTCGATCACGGTGCTGGTCATCGTGGTGCCATCGAGGGTCAGTGAACCAGCGACCACCGGGGTGCGTCCGACGGCTGTAGTCGCCCCGATAGAAGCGAGTTCCTCATTGATCCGGAAGCCAACGAACGACGAAGTGGCCTCCTCGAAACTGAACTCACCAACTGATGTGTCGACGGTCCAGTCGCCATCGACGCCAGCATCAGGCAAAGTGGATCCCGTGCCGTCGTCCGTTGGCGGCTGTGAGCTGGCGACATCGGCAACGGCGTCTGCGAGGGAGACCTCTTCAGGCACGGGCTGGTTGAGGTACCAGAACAGAAGCCCTGCACCCACCACCGCGATCAGCCCAATGATGCCCCCGGCCACAGCGAGCTTGTTTCTGGACTTCGACCTTGGCCCGTCCGACTCCTGCTTCTTCGATGTCACGCTCATGTCCTCCCTTCAGGGAGGACACGCTAGCGCAGCGAGCGAGGAGGGGGTGCGAGCCTGCGAGCGTTGCGGGGCACGACATGTACAACCCATCACAGAAGGCTGGACGCACAAGGTCTTGCCGTACCGGGCTCGCAGGCTCGCACTCCCTCCTGAACAGCGACTTCGTCGCTCTTCTGTCCTCCCTGAAGGGAGGACGGGGCGACTACGGCTTGGTCGCTCTGATGATGGCCGAGTGTATGCCTTCGGCAACGCTGTGGGTCGGTTCGATCGACACGTCGATGAATCCGACCTGCTCCAGTCCGGTGCGGTACTCGTCGAAGGAGAGCGCACCGGCGATACACCCAACCCAGCTACCGCGCTCGAGCCGATCGTCAGGAAACAGATCGTCGTTGGACACCACATCAGAGATCCCGAGTCTCCCTCCGGGCCTCAGTACCCGGAACATCTCGGTCAGCACGGCTGGCTTGTCCGCAGACAGGTTGATGACACAGTTCGAGATGACAACGTCGACGGCGGCGTCTTCGAGTGGGATGTCCTCGATCATGCCCTTGCGGAACTCGACGTTGGTCGCTCCTGCCTCTTCCTGGTGCTTCCGTGCAAGCTCGAGCATCTCATCGGTCATATCGATCCCGTAGGCGAACCCATCGGGGCCAACCCGTTTGGCGGAGAGCAGGACATCGATGCCTGCGCCGGATCCAAGGTCGAGGACCGTCTCGCCCGACTTCAGCTCTGCGACAGCGGTCGGGTTGCCGCATCCGAGGGAGGCGAGCCCCGCTCCATCGGGGATCTCTGAGAGGTCGCCGGTCTCGTAGAGCAGCGCTCCGAACTTGGCCGGATCCGATGTCTTGAATGCGTTCGAAGCGATCAGATCGGGATCGGAGTTGCAGCACGACCCCTCAGCGGCTTTCGCGGCGTCTGCGTACTTCTGACGCACGGTCTCCTGGATGTCGATTCTGGTCATGTTGCGGCTCCCTCATATCGATGACTGTCGATATGAGAAATGTATCAGTCGTATCGACGGTTGTCAATATGTATACTGGCCTCAATGGAGATCAAGATCATCGAAACGTGCTGCGAGCCTGTGCTTGTCGAACCTATTGATCCCGCGGAAGCCGAGGAACTCGCCTCGGCATTCAAGCTGTTGGCCGACCCGATCCGCCTGCGCATCCTGAGCCTGATTGCCAATGCGCCCGGCGGCGAGTTGTGCGGATGTGAGCTGTCAGGGGTGCTCGATCGCAGTCAGCCGACGGTGAGCCACCATCTTTCGCTGCTCACCGAAGCCGGTTTGCTGGACAGGGAACAGCGCGGCAAGTGGGCGTGGTACCGAGTTCAGATTGAACGGGTCGCTGTCATGAGGGATGCTCTGGGTCTCGATTGAGGCCCTGCTGGTTCATCGCTGAAGGGCTATTGCCGCATGGAGACGATCCGCTTCGTCGGTCCCGATGCGAAAGACCTTGCCCGAGGTCAGCTCGAGTTCAACGGCGTCGAGTCCCCACACGTTGTACATCCAGCCGTTGGTGATCTTGCGCACACCCCAACCCTGGATCCAGTGATTGCGAACCTGGCTGACGGCGGTCATATCGGACAACTCGATGACGCGATGTGGCCTTCCGAGGCCGAACGCTGTGGTAACTGTTCCTCCTCGCACTGTGACATTGAGCCAGCTGAACCAGAAGGTGAGGCCAACAATGAAGATGAAGAAGGCCACGATGAGAAGGCCAACCCACAGCGACTCCTCAAAGGTGTCCGGCAGTGAGAACCAAGCAACCACTGCGAAGAACGCAGTCGTGAGAATTCCCGTGTGCCCATACTGCGTGTGCTGATACTCCATGAGTTGCATTGTCCCACGACGGTGGAAGACGCAAGCGGAGAGCAGTGGCTAGGGTCATTTC
>CBETWC010000188.1:0-4544 GCA_965539925.1 uncultured bacterium | reverse complement strand
CTACGTCCCACGTAAGACGTACTACTGCCTGCTGTCTCCCCGGATCGAGCCGACCTCGCTCACTCCCGAAGAGTTCCTAATCACCTTCTGGCACGGGCTCCTCATCGAGAAGAGGCTCCTCGTCAAGAAGAGGCTCCTCATCGAGGAGAGGCTCAGGCGGTGGCGGGATCGGAATCGGGGTGAATCCGAGTGCTTCGAAGTAGCTCGTGTGCAGGTATCCCGCCTCGAGGCCGAAGGAGATGTGCATGTGATCATCATGCCTGAGCGTCGGGTTGGCAATGCATCCTCTGTCCGAGGGGTCTCGCGGATCGCAGTAGATCCTCCAGACAGGGTCGGACACGTTCCACACGCGATTGTGCCAGATCAATTCTGTGATCCCTATGCGTCGAGCGACGGCGAATTCGGTTTCATCCTCGTCGGGAGCGAGGAGCCATCTGATGAGTGACAACCCTGCAGCCCACTCGTCGGGTTCCGTTGTGTCAAGCCTCAGGTCGAGCGCCAGCCCCATCTTGTGGAAGCTGAATTCGTAGGACCACGTCACGTCGCACGCTCTTGAGATGCTGCCGCTTACGCCATACGTCGACCGCATTGTCCGCCTGAATTCGATGACTCCCGGTTTCGCGTCCGGGTCGCAGTACCACTCGGGTCTCAGGGGTACGGGGTCAAGCGGCGAACTGAACTCCGGAAGCTCGGGTGGCTGGGGAGTCGTTACGCATGGGTCAGGTTCCGGGTAGATGCCCGCCGGAGGGGGACAGTCGAATACCGCAGAGTCTGAGTCGACCGCTTCGAACGTGATATCCGCAGCATGGGCCGGGGCAGCCGAGCCGACGATGAGCGCGAGAGCGAAGGTCGCCACGCTGAGACAGGCGAGCGACAGGACCATCCGCTGTGTATTTCCCACGTTCACATTGCCGTCCTTCAACGGTGCCAGAGCTTGCTGTCGCACCGTGCCCGCTGCCATCGTACCCCGTGATGCAAGCGGGGACAATCCGTCAACCCATTGTCTTGACGGATTGACCCCCTTGCCACACATGGGTCACACGATCCGGGTTGCCCCAGCCGGAGTTGTCCTCGAGGGGGTTGAAGTCGATGGCGATGACATCGGCGTCGTAGCCCTCGCGCAGTTGGCCGGACATCGGCGCTTGTGGGCCGAGCGTGTCGGGACCATTGGCTGTGGCAGCCTCGATTGCCTCGAGTGCTGTCATCCCCGCGTCCTGGAGCAGCTTGATCTCGTAGCTGTTCTGCCCGTACATGTCACCGCTCACGAAGATGTCGGTTCCCATGGCGATCTTCACACCCTTGGCAATGGCCAGCTTCATCGCCTGAGCCTGGGCATCGGCGACGATGAGGCCTTTCTTGTAGGCGTAGGGAGGCATGATGTCCTCCTGGTGGAGCAGCTGGTCGACGACAAACCGAGTTGGTACGAAGATGGCTCCCTGTTCGATCATGAGATCAGCAGCAGCCTCGTCCAGGAAGGAACCGTGTTCGATCGTCTGCACGCCCGCTCGGAGCGCGGCCATGATCCCCGGCAGGCCGTGACAGTGTGCTGCGACGTATCGTTCGGCCCGACCTGCCTCTTCCACGATCGCGACGAGTTCCTCATGGGAGAACTGTTGGTGGATCGGATGGTCGATCTCGGACATGACGCCACCCGATGCACAGATCTTGATGACCTTGGCGTTCTTGCGAAGGTTGGTGCGTACTGCCTTCAGCACCTCGGGGACGCCATCGGCGAGGATGCCGAGGTGGTCAACGTGATGGAGGGCGTCCATGGGCACACCGTGGATGTCTCCGTGCCCACCAGTGGTGGAGAGGATCCGGCCAGCACCGTAGACCGTTGGTCCCTCGACCTGTCCTGCAGCGATCGCTGGTTGGAAATCGACGCCATATCCACCGACCTCGCGCACTGACGTGACGCCCCCCATGAGGGTCCGGTGCATATCGCCCACGGCACGTGCTGCCCGGCGAGCTGTCGGTTCAATCACCTGCTCGACGACGTCAGGTTTTGCAATGCCCACGAAGTGCCCATGCGCCTCCCAGAGGCCGGGAAGCACGACCGGAACGACGACGATCTCTGCATCCGGCGTGCCCGGGGCTGTCTGTCCCGGGCCTGCGTATGAGATCGTCCCACCCTCGAGTACGACCACCCCGTTCTCGATCGGCTCCCCCCGACCCGGAATGAGTAGCCCAGCTTCGATACGCACAGTCATCAGTTCTCCTTCGCAGTAGACAGCCCACACTATCTGGCATCTGGTATCTGGCATCTGATATCTGTCCTGTGACTAGTCATCTGTCGCTGGGGAGTATGTGCCTTGTGCCTGTGGGGCGAGTGACCTACGTTGTATTCGAGCACGCAAACCGGTTCGGGCAGACCGGGGGGTGGCGCTGACGCCAGGAAGGCAGAACCCGGGGATGGGTCCCCGGGTTCATCATATTGGTACACTCCCACACCCCGAGAAGCCAGTGAGTGAAGGCCGTGATGAACCAAACGTACCAACCCGAAGAGGTCGAATCGCGTTGGTACCCGCTTTGGGAGGAGTCCGGATCGTTCAAGCCTGAGGTCAACCCGGATGGCGAGCCCTACTGCATCGTCATCCCACCTCCGAATGTCACCGGTGTGCTCCACACGGGCCATGCACTCGATCACGCCATGCAGGACATCCTCATCCGTCGCAAGCGGATGCAGGGATACGCCGCACTCTGGCTCCCCGGCACGGACCACGCTGGCATCGCGACCCAGAACGTCGTCGAACGGGAGTTGCGCGACGAGGGAATGAGCCGACACGACGTCGGTCGCGACCGTTTTGTGGAACAGGTGTGGGCATGGAAGGCAAAGTCGGGCAACACGATCTCCAAGCAGATGCGCAAGATCGGCGACTCCGTCGACTGGTCCCGTGAGCGGTTCACCTTCGACGAAGGCCTGAGTGAGGCCGTTCGCAAGGTTTTCGTCACGCTGTACGAAGAGGGTGTGATGTACCGCGCCGATCGGATCATCAACTGGTGTCCCCGGTGCCACACCGCCCTGTCAGAGATCGAGGTCGACCATGAGGACGACCCCGGCGAACTCACGCACATCAAGTATCCATTCACCGATGGGTCGGGCTACATCACGGTGGCCACGACGAGACCCGAGACGATGCTCGGCGACACCGCGGTTGCTGTGCACCCCGACGACGAGCGTTACAAGGATGCGATTGGCAAGACGCTGCTCCTGCCGATACTCGGTCGAGAGATTCCAGTTGTCGGTGACGAGGGCGTCGAGCACGAGTTCGGTACCGGTGCAGTCAAGGTCACGCCTGCCCACGATCCCCTCGACTTCGAGATCGGCCTGCGCCATGGGCTCGAGCAGATCAAGGTGATCGACACTGAAGCGAACATCACCAAAGCCGGAGGCCCATACGTCGGAATGGATCGCTTCGAGGCACGCGAAGCTGTGCGGTCGAAGCTGCGCGAACTCAAGCTCATCGACAAGATCGAGGAACACGAGCACTCCGTTGGGCACTGCTCGCGGTGTCGCACGGTCGTCGAGCCGATGCTGTCACTCCAATGGTTCGTTGCCGTCCAGGAGCTCGTGGGTCCGGCGATCGATGCGGTTCGAAGCGGTGAGACCACGTTCCATCCCAAACGCTGGGAGAACAGCTACTTCCACTGGATGGAGAACCTGAGAGATTGGTGCGTGAGCCGCCAACTGTGGTGGGGGCATCGGATCCCCGCGTGGTACTGCGACGCATGCGACGAGACGATCGTCTCAACCGAGGATCCGACGGAGTGCTCATGTGGCTCGACGGATCTCCGCCAGGACGAGGATGTCCTCGATACCTGGTTCTCCTCAGGCCTGTGGCCGTTCACGACGCTCGGGTGGCCGGATCAGACGGCCGATCTCGAGAAGTTCTACCCGACGGACGTTCTCGTCACCGGGTTCGACATCATCTTCTTCTGGGTTGCACGCATGATGATGTTCGGCACGCACTTCACGGACCAGCCGCCCTTCCCCGACATCCTGATCCATGGGATGGTGCGTGACGTCGAGGGCAAGAAGATGTCCAAGTCGACGGGCAACGCCCTTGATCCTCTCGAACTCGTGGACGAGTACGGAGCCGATTCGCTCCGCCTTGCGCTCATCCAAGCCGCTGCACCGGGCCACGACATCCCGCTGAGCATTGACGCGATTGATGCAGCACGGCGATTCGGCAACAAACTCTGGAACGCCGTGAGGTTCGTCGTTGAGTTCATGGATGTGAAAGACGTCCCCATCGATGGTGGATACCCAACAGATCCTGGGCTGGAGGACGAATGGATCCTCGCCCGTCTCGGTGTCGTTACGGCAGAGATCGACAAGCTCTTCGACGAGTATCGGCTCTCGGACGCGTTCGCGGTCCTGTACAACTTCGCCTGGTCTGAGGTCTTCGACTGGTATCTCGAAATGGCGAAGTCGATCAACGAGGCCGATGACGAGCGTCGCCAGGCCATGCGTCAAACGCTCGGTGCGGTCATGCGTGATGTCCTCAAACTGTTCCACCCTGTGATCCCATTCATCACAGAGG
>CBETWC010000187.1:0-4567 GCA_965539925.1 uncultured bacterium | reverse complement strand
GAACCGTGGAAGTGGTCGATGGCAACATGGTTGTCGACGGCGACACGTTCCAGGTATTCGCCGAGCGCGATCCTGCCCAACTCCCGTGGGGAGAACTCGGCGTCGACGTGGTGATCGAGTCCACCGGCGTGTTCCGCACGCACGAAACGGCTTCGAAGCATCTGGAGGCCGGCGCCAAGTACGTGATTGTCAGCGCACCGATGGGCGACCCTGACGTCTCCATCGTCCTCGGCGTGAACGATGACGAACTCGATGTGGAGAATCACAGGATCATCTCGAATGCCTCGTGTACCACCAATTGTCTCGCGCCGATGGCGAAGGTGCTCGACGACGCCTTTGAGATCCAGCAAGGTGCCTTTACGACCGTTCACGCCTACACGGGCGACCAGTCGACGGTTGACACACTGCACAAGGATCCACGTCGTGCCAGGACCGCAGCGCAGAACATCATCCCTGCTTCGACGGGTGCAGCTTCGGCTGTTGGCAAGGTACTGCCGAACCTGAATGGCAAGCTCGTCGGTACGGCGCTCCGCGTCCCTGTTGCCGATGGTTCCATCACGGACCTCGTTGTCAATGTCGGGAGAGACACGAGTGTTGAAGAGGTGAACGCCGCGCTCAAGGCTGCGGCGGAGGGACCCCTCGCTGGCATCCTGAAGTACACAGAGGAACCACTCGTTTCGTCCGATATCGTTGGCGACCCCCATTCGTGCATCCTCGACGGGGCATCCACGATTGTGGCGGGTTCCATGGTCAAGGTGTTCGGGTGGTATGACAACGAGTGGGGTTACTCATCCAGACTCGTTGATCTGGTACGCAAGCTTGGCTAGGAGAGCGCTGATCAATACATGTCGGCTATCTCGACGATCCTGCATCACCACTCACTGTGGTCTCCGTCCCGCCATTCCCCCACAAGGAGTGACGGAACGTCGTCCTTGTGACTGGCGCGCATGAACGCCGATCCAACCAACGGCATCAATCAGCGCTCTCCCAGGAGAGCGCTACCGACGATCGACACGCTTGAGGTTTCGGAGCGCACCGTTCTGGTGCGCTCCGATCTCAATGTCCCGCTCGCCGACGGCGCCGTTGCAGACACGTTTCGGATCTCCGCGAGCCTCGATACGATCCAGGAGCTCCGGGGCAAGGCCCGTCGCGTCATCGTGGCGAGCCATCTCGGAAGGCCGAAGGGTCACGACCCAGCGTTGTCGATGCGCCCTGTTGCCGATGCGATGTCGGAACTCGGAGGGTTCGAGACGGTTCTCGCCCCAGGTGTGTACGGCCCCGAGGTGGACGCAGTCATTCGTGACGCTGCGCCCGGAGTGGTCGTTGTTCTCGAGAATACGAGATTCGAGGCCGGCGAGACGAAGAACGATCCCGCTGTCGCGGATGGCATGGCAGCACTCGCCGACGTCTTTGTCAACGACGCTTTTGGCACGGCACACCGCGCTCATGCTTCGAATGTGGGAGTCGCCGAGCGGCTGCCATCCGGAGCCGGTCGTCTGCTCCAGGCAGAGATCGAGGCATTCGGTGAGCTCCTCGGCGAACCAGCCCGCCCCTACGTTGTCGTGATGGGTGGAGCGAAGATCTCAGACAAGCTCGGGGTCATCGAGAATCTCCTTCCGAACGTGGACCTGATGCTCATCGGCGGTGGCATGTGCTTCACGCTGCTTCAGGCGGCGGGCTTCTCGATCGGAGACTCGCTGGTCGAACCTTCGATGGTCGATACCGTTGCAGCCCTTCTCGAGTCCGAGCATGGGGACAAGATCGTGCTCCCGTCTGACATAGTCATCGCGGATTCATTCGCGGCCGATGCGCAGCACGAGACAGTTCCGGTTTCCGGCATTCGGTCGGGGACGATTGGCCTCGACATCGGACCCGAAACCGTTGCCCAGTTCTCCACGGCGATACGCGAAGCAGAGTCAGTCTTCTGGAACGGCCCCATGGGAGTCTTCGAATGGGAGGCCTTTCGGCGAGGTACCGAAGGCGTGGCCGATGCTGTTGCTTCGAGCAACGGTTACACGGTCATCGGCGGCGGCGACTCCGTTGCTGCGATCCGACTCCTCGGGCGTGAGAACGATGCGTCACATGTCTCAAGCGGTGGGGGAGCGGGCCTTGCCATGCTTGAAGGCAAGCAACTCCCCGGGATAGAGGTACTCCGCGCCCGTAATACGTAGTACGTAATACGTAATACGTACTACAGCACCGTTGAGACGGTGAATCGTTGAGCACACGGAAAGGTGCCTTTCATGCGCAAAGACTTGATAGCTGGGAACTGGAAGATGAACGCCAACCATCTGGAGGCGATCCAGATGGTCCAGAAACTCAGCTACAGACTCGATCCTGCTGACTACGACCGGGTCGATGTGGTCGTGTGTCCACCATTCACCTCCCTGCGGTCTGCGCAGACAGTGATCGAGACCGACCATCTCGCAATCAAGCTCGGCGCCCAGAACGTCGACTGGCACGAAAAGGGAGCATTCACGGGAGAGATCGCACCGCCAATGCTGTCCAAACTCAGTGTGTCGTTCGTCATCGTGGGCCACTCGGAGCGTCGCCAGTTGTTCGGTGAGACGGACGAAGTCGTCAACACCAAGGCGAAAGCTGTCATCGCTGCAGGCATGACGCCCATCATCTGCGTTGGTGAGACGGAGGCTGAACGCGACGCCGACGAAGCAGAAGCACGAGTCGGCTCCCAGGTGCGCGCGGCGATCACGGGGCTCGACCCCGAGGTAGTCGCTTCCGTGGTGGTCGCGTACGAACCGATCTGGGCGATTGGTACAGGGAGAACGGCGAGCGCCGACGATGCCGGAGCGATGTGCACGTTCGTGCGTGAGCAGATCCGAAACGCGGTCGGCGATGCTGCTGACTCAACGAGGATCCTCTATGGCGGCTCGATGAACCCTGGGAACGTTGCCAGCCTCATGGCCAAGAAGGACATCGACGGCGGACTCGTCGGAGGTGCATCGCTCGATCCGGACACCTTCGCGTCGGTGATTCGATATTGGATCTAGGAGCTCGCTGCGCTCGCGGTAGTACGTATTACGTACGACGTACTACGTGCTTGGCCTGCCGGTAGGCTGGCTCCATGGATGCCTACAAGCTTCAGTGCGAATTCGATGTGACTCGTCGCATTGGGTGGTCAGATGAGGACCTCGGGGAGCACCTGGACAAGGTGCTCGACCGGCTTCATCAGGCCGATGGTGTGAAGGCAGTCGAAGTGGAAGCAGATCTGGACGCTGGCAGGACAACGTTGTCCCTGACGCTTGCCACGCTGGAGGACGACCCGCGCCACTTGGCATGCACCGTGCTTGGTGTGGCAATCCGATCCTGTGGAGGCACACACATCGGATTGCTACGACTCAGCGAGGAGGCGGTCGTGAGGCCGGATCGCTACCAGTGGTCGGGGCTGCGAAGTCCGACGTGGCTTGTCCGGCAGATCGACTTCGGTGCTGAAGCACCTGATTAGGAGACCGCTGAATGATGCATGTCAGTCATCTCGACGACCATACATCACCACTCGCTGTGGTCTCGGCTCCGCCATTCCGCCGCCAGGAGTAGCGAAGCCTCGTCCTTTGCGACTGGCGCGCCTGATCGCCGATCTGACCAACGGCATCAATCAACCGTCTCCTGAGACAACGGTACGCTGGGGGACATGAGCGACACATCCAAACTCGTCATCCTCCGTCACGGACAGAGCCTCTGGAATCTCGAGAACATCTTCACCGGCTGGACAGATGTGGCGCTGTCGGCGCAGGGAGAGAGGGAGGCTCGGGACGCAGGCAGGGTCTTGATGGAAGAGGATCTGGCGTTCGATGTGGTTCACACGAGCGTCCTTCGCCGTGCAATAGACACAGCGAATCTTTCCCTGGCCGAGATGGATATGGGATGGGTCCCGGTACACAGGCATTGGCGCCTCAACGAGCGGCACTACGGCGCCCTCCAGGGACTCAACAAGAAGGACACAGCGGACAAGTACGGCCTCGAGCAGGTACAGGTGTGGCGACGGTCGTACGGCACACCTCCCCCTGCCCTGGACCTCGCTGACGAGAGGCACCCCTCCCACGACCGCCGCTACGCATCCCTCGCCCCCGAACAGCTACCAGCCACCGAGTGCCTTGCCGATGTAGTCGAGCGGATGCTTCCGTACTGGTACGACTCGATCGTGCCAGATCTTCGCGCAGGCAGGACGACGCTTGTGGCTGCCCACGGCAACAGCTTGAGGGCACTTGTCATGCACCTCGATGGAATCTCCGAAGAGGCGATTTCCGAGCTCAACATTCCCACGGGGATGCCCCGCCTCTACGAATTCAACACAGATCTCCAGGTGGTCTCGGCCCGTTACCTCGGAGACCCCGAAGCGGTAGCTGCCGCAGCCGCCGCCGTCGCGGCCCAAGCTGGTTGAACAGCTTCGCTGTTCAACCAGCCGACTCGAGATCGGTCGCTGCGCTCCCTGACAGAATCAAGAATCAAGACTTCTTGACTCTTGACTCTGGATTCTGGGTTCTGAATCCTGTTGTGTAGTTGCACTAGCGCTCAGTGCTCGCCATACTTCACGTGGTTGGATCCGAAT
>CBETWC010000186.1:0-4581 GCA_965539925.1 uncultured bacterium | reverse complement strand
CGAGTGTGCCAGTGGATATCAGCGTGTCCATTGCTGGGGACAGCGATCTCACCTGCTTCCAAGCCGCCTTGTGGAATTGGGAGCCGAACCCGAACACGACGATCGTCGCCAGGATGAATTGTGTCCAGTCATTCCAGGCTGCCTCAGGTCCGAGCAGGGCGAGAAGCATGAGCGGCAGCGAAAGGGCAGCAGAACCGACGACGTTGCGAAGCTGATACTTGGCCTCTTCGCTATAGCGCTCAGTGATGGAGCGCCTGTCATCGTTCGGGTCGATCTCCGCGATGTCGTAGCCGATCTTCGCGACCGCAGCCCTGAGGGCCTCGATGTCTGCATCGCTTGCGACCGTGGCGCGGGCTTCTTGCCCGGCGAAGTTCACGATGGCGGTCTCGACGCCTTCCTGCTTGCCGAGCACGCGCTCGATACGCACGGCGCACGACGCACAGGTCATTCCTTCGACATCAAACCGAATCTCAGTATCAGGCATGGTTCATCCTTTGGGTTCTTGCGTAACTGGTAGCCGCACATGCGGCTACCAGTTACGCAAGAACGAATGGGGTTGGGGTCAGCGGGCTACTTCGTAGCCCTGTTCGTCGATGGCGCTGACGATGGCTTCCATCGTTGCCTCGGTGCCGTCGTATTCGATCGCGACGTTGCGGTCGTCGATGGCCACAACGGCTGTGTTGACGCCTTCGAGTGGGGCTACTGCGCCTTCGATGGAGGACTTGCAGTGGCCGCAGGAGATGTCGGGGACGGAGAGGGTGATCTGGGTCATGGCTTCAGCCTTTCGTTGTTGGGAGTGCCGGGGCGTATCGGAGCGTCTCCATGAGCTCGTCGACGACCTGCTCAGACCTGCCGGCCTTGACGTGTTCGAGCACGCAGGTCTCGACATGGTTCTGGAGCAGCACACGGTTGACGCCTTCGAGCGAACCCTGCAGGGCCGACACCTGTTTCATGATGTCGGGGCAGTAGCGCTCGTCGTCGACCATCTTGATGACGGCATCGATGTGCCCTCTGACGGTCTTGAGTCGGTTGAGCGCTGACGTCTTGTGTTCCGGTTTCATGCGCACACTATACCCCACCCCGGGAGGGGGAGGGGTACGATTCCTTATCCCCCTGTTCTTTGGGCCGAAAACATACGTAAACCACTTCGCGAACCCTGGGTTCGCGAAGTGGTTACTTGAGGAGGACTTGGCCGACGCGGCGGGAGGTGATGACGGATCCGATGATGCCGAGGATCGTGAGGTAGGCGATGTTGATGAGCATCGTCCAGCTGAGGATCCCGAGCGTGAGGCCCCTGATGAGTTCGACGCCGTGGAAGAGGGGGGAGATCCATGTGATCTTCTGGATCAGCGGTGGATAGACGTCGATGGGGTACATCGTTGCGGAGAACAGGAAGAGAGGAAGGACGATGAGCGTGATGAGATCGAGGTCCTGCCATGACCTCATCCATGTGGTAGCTGCGGTCCCGAGTGCTCCGAATGCGAATCCGACGAGGATGGACGCGGGAAATGCAAGGGTCGCGAGCGGTGACTCGATCAGACCCATCACGGCCATCACCATCAGGAAAGCCGCCGAGTACATACCGCCACGCGCAAGGGTCCACGCGATCTCCCCTGAGGCGACCTCCGTTGGTTCCACTGGTGTGGCGAGGACCGCGTCGTACACCCTGCCGTACTTGAGCTTGAAGAACATATTCGTGGCCTCGAACACGGCACCGTTCATTGCCGACGAAGCGAGCATAGCTGGCGCAACGAAGGCCTGATATGGCACGAGCACGCCACCAACGGTGATGTCACCGACGAGCTGGCCGACGCCGATGCCGATGGCGAAGAGGTAGAAGACCGGTTCGAAGAATCCGGACAGCAGAACGGGCCAGAACGACTTCGTGCTGAGAACATTCCGTTCGACGAGGTATCTCCCACGCCATTTGCGAGTCAACGGGGGAACAACCCTTGTGGTGAGGACAGGAGCGGTCATGGCTTGAGCTTCCTGCGCAGCGGGTTGACACACAGCAGCCCGAATCCGATGATCCACGCCAACAGGTATGCCACCGAGACCCACCAGGCAATGGCAGGACTCTGGCCGACGACGATGGCTCTTGCCAATTCGACTCCGTGGTACATGGGAGTCACGATGGCGACAGGCTGGAGCCAGTTGGGAAGCTGGCTCACTGGGAAGAACGCACCGGAGAAGAGGAACATCGGGATCACAACGAAGCGGAAGAACAACGGGAGACCAGTGGGTGACTTCAGACGCACCGTGAACGCAGTTGTCGCCGAGACCATTGCTGCACCCACGAGGACAGAGGGGCCGACGGCGAGCAGGGACTCGAAGAGGGGGGCGACACGGAACGAAGCGATGACGGCAGCGAAGATGACGGACACCGCGAACACGCGCGCTGTCGACCAGAGGATGTGCCCGAGTACGAGGCCCTCGATGCCGATGGGGCTTGCGAGTCGTGCCTGCCAGGTCTTCTGCCACTCGATGCCGCCCATGACTTTCCATGCACCCTCGCCTGCGCCTGTCTGCATGGCTGTCGCGACGAGGATTCCGGGAGCAATGAATGTCAGGTAGGACACGCCGTCGACGCCGCCAGGCATGTTCTCGTCGACGAGCGAGCCGAGGCCGACTCCCATGGCGAGCATGTAGAGGACCGGGTTGAGGAAGCTGGAGACCACCGAGCCGCGCCATGTGCGACGGTAGATCCTCGCCTCGGCTTCGAATATGCGCAGCGACAGTGGAGTCGCCATCACTCCACCAACGATCGGCCAGTGAGGCGAAGGAAGACGTCTTCGAGTGTGGAGCGTCGGGCAAGGACCATCTCTGGCTCAAGGCCGTTGTCCGTGACGGTCTCGATGGTGCGTTCGGCATCATCGGTGTACAAGAGCGCCCGGTCTGCGAGAACCTCGGTCCGTGGGGCGAGCTCCTCGATCTGGCTGTTCAGTGTCTCCAGCACGCCCACGGGGAAGCGCAACTCGACGACTTCGCCCGGTGCGTACTCCTCGATGAGGGCTCGTGGCGACCCTTCGGCGACGATCTTCGCCTTGTCCATGACAACGAGCCTGTCGCAGAGTTGTTCGGCCTCGTCCATGTAGTGCGTTGTGATGATCAGCGTGACGCCCTGCTGCTTGAGTCGGTAGAGGCGGTCCCACAGGACGTGGCGGGCCTGGGGGTCGAGACCGGTTGTCGGCTCATCGAGGATGAAGAGATCCGGCTTGTTGATGAGCCCCCTGGCGATGACCACGCGTCGCTTCATGCCTCCCGAGAGCGCCTGGATCTTGGCGTCCTTCTTCTCCGTGAGTTGCACGAATTTGAGGAGTTCGTCGATGCGTTCCCTGATCACAGCGCGTGACATGTCGAAGTAGCGGCCGTACATCATCAGGTTGTCGTAGACGCTGAGTTCCTCGTCGAGGTTGTTCTCCTGTGGGACGACACCGAGACGCGACCGTAGCTGAGGCCCGTCTGAAGCAGGGTCGAGACCCAGGACCGAGAGTTCACCTCCGGAGATTGGACTGGTTGCGCCGATCATTCGCATGGTGGATGTCTTGCCCGCGCCGTTCGGCCCGAGGAACCCGAAGGATTCGCCCTCGGCAACGGAGAAGTCGATCCCGTCGACGGCGGTCAACTCGCCGAACCGCTTGGTGAGACCCGTGGCTTTGATCAGTGCGTCCATGAAGCGGCAAGGATACCTGTGGAGCGTGACGCGGAAGGCGTGATTCGTACTACGTCATACGTACTGCGTACTACGTTTGCCCCATGCAAATCCATGACTCCATCATCGGCGCCATTGGCAACACGCCTCTTGTCCGCCTGTCTCGCATCCATCCGAACGGCAATCTCGTTGCGAAGGTGGAGTACACAAATCCGGGAGGGTCCATCAAGGACCGCATCGGACTCGGCATGATCGAGAGGGCTGAGGAGAACGGCTGGCTCAAGCCGGGGGACACCATCGTCGAACCCACGTCGGGCAACACGGGTGTTGGCCTCGCAATGGCGGCTGCGATCAAGGGCTACAATCTCATCTGTGTGATGCAGGACAAGCAGTCGAAGGAGAAGCAGGATCTCCTCAAGGCGTATGGGGTCGAGGTCGTGGTGTGTCCCACGGATGTGGAACCGGCCGATCCGACGTCGTACTACTCGGTTGCCAAGGAGATCTCTGGCCGCCCGAACCACTATCAGCCGGACCAGTACACGAATCCCGCAAACCCGCAGGCCCATGTGTTGGCCACCGGTCCTGAGATCTGGGAGCAGACAGGTGGCGAGATAGGCATCTTCGTTGCAGGCGTCGGTACCGGTGGCACGATCTCGGGGAACGCCAGGTATCTCAAGGGGGAGAATCCGGACCTGTTGGTCGTTGGTGTTGACCCCGAGGGGTCGATCTACACGGCGCCAACGGAACAGGACGTAACGACCTATCTGATCGAGGGCGTCGGCGAGGACTTCTGGCCAGCCACGTATGCCCCCGAGCTCACTGACCGCTACGAGATGGTCACAGACGCGGAGGCCTTCGTCATGGCAAGGCGTCTCGCTGTTGAAGAGGGCCTCCTCACCGGAGGGTCGGGTGGCATGGCGGTTGTGGGC
>CBETWC010000185.1:0-4587 GCA_965539925.1 uncultured bacterium | reverse complement strand
GATCTCGGGAGGATCTCGTGGCCGGCTCTGCTGACATTTGGCGGAGGGTTGACACTCGGCCTATTCCTTGTCCGAAGCGGCACATCGGACTATCTGGCGACGAGACTCACGGGCCTCGTCAGTGTTCCCACTGTGATCGCGGTCCTAGCTGTCGCAATGATCACACTGTTGTTGACAACGGTCGCATCGAACACGGCATCGGCAGCAATCCTGATTCCCCTGGCGCTCCCTCTCGCCGGCGTCCTCGGTGTGAACGCGACAAGCCTCGTCGTGGTCGTGGCGATAGCGTCGTCAGTCGACTTCGCTCTGGTGGTTGGAACACCCCCGACCATGATCGCCTATGCCACACGTCTCTACACGGCTGGCGAAATCTTCCGAAAAGGGATCATCCTGGACCTCATCGGCATCCTCCTCCTCGTCTTCGTCGTAGCTCGGATCTGGGACCTGCTGGGACTCCTCTGATTGCTGGGCTGTCGCGACTCACTGTATCCAGTACGGGATCTCTTGCGGGTGGAGAGCGAGGTGATGTTGAGCAGGGGAGCTATTCCTGTTGGTCGATCGTGTTCAGATCGCTCGGTGGCAGACGGTCACGGCCCTCCTTGACCCCAATGACCGTCATTCCGGACACCGCTAGACCCGTTGCCGATGTGACGGCGAGGGCTACGAGTGCGCTGGAGTCGACGAATGCTCCGCCAAGTGCCGGACCCGCTGCCCGTCCCAGGGCCATGACGCCTTGACCGTCGCCAGCGCGTTCGGTCGGCTCCAGGGAGCGGTCGACAAGCATCTGGAGTGTTCCCGGAACACCCATCCAGAAGGCAAAGCCCCACCACATCATTCCGACGTAGAACAACCACACGGGTCCAATGACGGTGAGGATCGCGGCCGGTCCGATCGATGCCATGAACCATCCGGGATGGCGGTGGCGCGTTGAGAGGCGTGCACCGAGGAGCGATCCCGCGGCGTTGAAGCTGAATGCAACAGATGAGGCGAATGATGACAGCCCATGGATGTCGCGTGCGACGATCGTCTGGTTGATGAACAACGCAGAACCGAAGAACGTAAACCCGAACAGCGACGCGAGCAGGATCCGATTCGAGCGTGACCCGGAGATGACTCCCTTGGCACGTCTGCGTCCAGCCACAGGTGCCCACAACACGGCCGCCGGCACGGTTGCAATGGCGAGGCACGCGTACACGGCTTGGTCACCCCAGCCAGCGATGAACGACATGAGCGGAGCGGCGACGAGAGCGGTCATTGGTCCCGTCGCTGCTATCGAGGACATGGATCGTTTCCTGCGCATTGCGTTGGACCAGGTCAACCAGGTCATCGTTCCTGCTGCCGCGCCGGCCAATACACGGAGGAAGAGGAGGACGACATAGAGCCCGGCGAAGGCACTGAGGAGATTCAGCAGAACGAGCGAGAGTGCAGAGATACGGAGCAGCTTCCCTGACGGCCGCAAGAGACGCGGGAAGACGAAATTCACGACGGCGAACGCCCCGACCTGTGCAACGGAGATCGAGCCAGCGAATCCTTCTGTGATTCCGTAGTGCTCAGACAGGGGAGTGATGAGGAAGGGGGTCGCAGCGAAGAGCATGGTTACAGCAGCGGTCGCGGCGATGAGTGCAAGGGGAGCACCCTGGCGGCCGCCGTAAAGGATCCTGGAGGGAATCTGCATCAGTCAATTATTGCCGGAATCGGTCACGATGCCCTGTCTGAGGTCTCCCAAGGGCTGGACGTTCCTCGATGCAGAGGACCTGATGGAGCATTTCAGTGCGGAGAATCTGACGCTGTGGAACGATGACATGGGGAGTAGCTCGCTTCTCGGATCGGACACCCAGAGGCCGGGCACGCCGTATGAACGCTCACGGACCACGTCGTGGCCCACGTGGGTGTGATCGAGCCGTAACCGGGATCAGGTTCAGGACGGAGTCAAGCTTGAGGGCGACAACAGGTTGTTGACAGCCTGACAACACCTTCGCTAATCGATCGCTAACGCGGTGGTCGGACTGTGGTGGCATGGACACCAAGACCACCATCGCAGCAGCCCTGATCATCCTCACCATCGCCCACGGGGACATCCCGCTTGGCGCCGCTGGGCAGTTCCCAGCGGCGATGGCGACGAATCCGATCCTGGCAGATAAGGCAACCCCCATCGAAAGGCCTCGAATTGTCTTTCACGGGGCAACACCTGTCGAAGAGGAGAGGATGCTTCGGGCGATCGGTCGGTACGAAGACCTGGGCCTCGAACTACCCAGTCTCGATATTCACTTCGCCAGCGACTGCCAGGAGAGATTCGGGGCGTGGGGCAGATTCCAACACGACTCGGGAACTCCTTGGCGAATCGACGTGTGCACGACTTCCGTCTACCTCCATGAATTGGCTCATGCGTGGGATCTCTGGAATCTCACCGATGCAGAGCGCCGCATGTTCGTGGAGGTACGAGGGCTGGAGGCCTGGCAGGGAGACGATGTCCCGTGGGACGAACGTGGCATCGAGGACCTGGCGATACTCGTTGCCCGAGTGGTGGGTCAGGGTGTCGAGAACTACCGCAGTGAGGATCGGCTGTCGGATCTTCATGACTTCGCTCGGATCACGGGAGTTACTGTGCCGGATGAAGTTAGAGCCGAGCTGATCGACTCACAGGATGGATCGCCTCAGTACTGATCGCGATGGTCTCACGATGATTGTGATGAAGCATCCAGTTGGCTGAGGAGTTCTCTTGCCTCTCTCAGATCGCCCGTTTCGAAACCTTCCGTGAACCACTCGTAGATTCCGTTCAGCATCGCAAATGCCTCACGGTCCCGACTTTGACGCTGCTGCAGCCTGGCCATGCTCGTCACGGCTCGCAGTTCGAATGATCGTGCCCCTTGTCGGCGAGCCGTGTCTATGGCGGTCGAGAAGGAATTGCTGGCTTTGCTTTCGTCCCCGGTGAGTAGTTCGAGTTCACCTTTGACACGCCATAGCTCGGCTTCAGTGAAGTATCCCCCTGCCTTGTCGACCAGGGCGAGGGCTTCGGACACCACGGCGAGGCCCTTGTCGGCTTGGCCCGCCTTCCAGTAAGCCTCCGCGAGCACTCCGAGTGATTCGGGCAGGAATGCCCCGCGATATGTGTTCAGGGCGTGCTCCATGAGTCCTATCCCTTCCTCTGTTGCCCCCCGGTCAACGAGCGCCGCGCCTTTGGCAAAGCTGCCGAAGAGCTCGAATCCCGTCTCGGAAGCCACCTTGATCCTCTCGTCGGCCAACTGAGCAGCCATGTCGACCTCTCGACGGGACTGGTGGAGGTGCGCTGCAACGCCGAGAGCGACCACGTAGGAGGTGGAACGCGGCCATTGTCGAGCCAATGCCATTGTCTCATCCATGCTCTTTGAGGCACGATCGGGATAGCCGAGAATCCACAGCGAAGTGGCGGAGTTGAGTCCGCTGAGAATCCCCGGATCGAGAATCCCTGGATATGGATGGGATCTGTGTGCCGCCGGATCGTAGGTGTCGATGGCCTGTTCCAAATGCTCACGAGCTTGGACGAAGTCGCCCCGAAAGAACGCGCCTTCGCCGAAGATGCGGTGGGCTTGCACCATGAGAACAGGATCTCCTCCGTCGCTGTCTGCCAGTCTGAGGAGCTGATCGGCCAATTCTCCTGCCTTGTCGTGCTCCAAGCGGGTGTGATGACAATGCCAAAGGCCGCGAAGTGCTGCGAACAGCTCGGACGTCGCTCCTAGTTCTTGTCCGAGCACCCTCGCTCGCTGAAACACAACCTCGACCTCGTCGGCCCAGTAACCTTGGGTCATCTCAAGCGGCAGGCTGAGGTCGAGGAGCATTTTCAGCTCTCTGTGGGCGCGTTCGGTCGTCTTCGGCTCAGTTTCGAGGATGCGGAGTGCCTCGGTGTAGTAGCCGATGGCTTCGGTGTTGGCGGAGAGTCGTAACGAGCGGTCGCCTGCCTGCTGGAGGTAATGGCCCGCCTTGTCGTCGGTTCCAGCCTTCTGGAAATGCGATGCGAGTTGCGCAGCTACCTCACCTGTGTGTGGAGCGTGCAGCGTCTCGAGGGCTTTGCCCACCGCTTCGTGACGGTTCGAGCGTTCCACCGGGTCGAGACTGTCGTACAGGAAATCCTGGAAGAGGCTGTGCCGGAACCGGTATCGGGACAGCCTCTGGGTCTCGGTGCGGATCACTCCGCGAGCTTCCACCAGGCGATGCTTGTGGCCGACCTCCTGACTCAGGCGACGAATCAGCATTGAGTCATCGATGTCCTGTACGGCGGCTATCACTTCGGCGGTGAACTCCACCCCCTCGACGGCTCCCACCGACAGAGCGTCGCGTAGATCGGGATCGAGGCGTGCGTATAGCCGTTCGATGACTCCTTCTACGCGAGATGGCAAGATCTGCCACGAGATTGCGCCTTTCTCCACCCATCGGCCTTCCTCATCTCTGCCGAGGTCACCCTGTGCCTGGACCTGGCCCAACAACTCGACTGCGAATAGGGCTCGACCGCCGGAGTGCTCCGTCAGCTGTTCCCTGAAGCTCTCACTGAGATCGTTGGGCTCCGTGTCAACGAGAGCGTCGACAAATGCCCGGCCCTCAGTCGCTTCGATC
>CBETWC010000184.1:0-4644 GCA_965539925.1 uncultured bacterium | reverse complement strand
GAAGTCCCCGACCAATGGGCGACGCCGCGGTCGATGACGGACATCGCAACACCCGATCGCACCTGCTCGTCGATGCCGATGGCGGGGATTCGCAGGTTCCCAATTTCGGTCCCGAGGTTCTGGGTGCGGTGGAACACGGGCTGACGTGCCGCGTTGGCGGTCAGGTCGTCCGGGCGGGTTGCAGCTGAGGCCGGCAGAGCCCATACGAGGAGCATTCCTGCGACAATCACGAAACGGAACAGCGATTTCATCGGTCTCATTGTCACCTAGATCGACATTTATCGTCGCTAACTGTACCGAATCAAGAAGTCACAGCCCAACATCGGAGCAGCGAATGCACACGACGTACCCGCACAAGACAATCGCAAATGTGTTCGTACCCCGGACGGCGGTGAACACAGTCATTTTGATGGTCGGATTCGCTCTGCTCACCGCGCTCGCAGCACAGATCCGATTCCACATACCTGGCACACCGGTGCCGGTGACCGGGCAGACGTTTGCAGTTCTCCTCGCGGGAGCGACACTCGGGTCCCGTGCCGGAGCAGGGAGCCAGGCGGTGTACTGGCTCATGGGGGCCGTCGGCTTGCCGGTGTTCGCCCAGCAATCAGGCGGATGGCAGGCAGCCACCGGCGCCACTTTCGGCTATCTGCTCGGGTTCATCGTTGCGGCATGGCTCGTTGGCACACTCGCCGAGCGGGGAAGGGACCGCACGATCCGCGCAGCCATCCCCACATTCCTCGTGGGGAACCTTGCGATCTATGCGGTCGGGATTCCCTTCCTGATGTACTCGGTCCCGGCCATCGACACCATCGGTGCGGCGGTGGCCGCTGGCTTCGTGCCTTTCATCGCGTTCGACATCATCAAGATCGCTCTCGCTGGTATTGCCTTACCAACAGCATGGAAGATCACAACCGGACGGTCAGGAACGTGAACCGGCAGGAGACCATCCGGCAAGCCTTCGAAGCCGACCCGTACGCCGCCGCTCAAGGAATCCGCCTCGACGAGATCACCGACGACCGTGTGGTCGTGTCGCTCGTCGTTACCGAGAACCACGTCAACTTCCACGGTGTGACCCACGGTGGCACCCTGTTCTCACTGGCCGACTGTGCATTCGCCCTGGCTTCCAACGCACACGGTGACGCTGCAGTCGCGATCGACACCCACCTGGCCATCACCGCTGCGTCGCAGGTCGGGGATGTGCTCACCGCTACAGCACATGAAATGACAAGGGGTCGCACGCTCGGCACTTACCGGATCGACATCACCCGCACCGATGGCCGCACCGTCGGTCTGTTCACGGGGACAGTGTTTGTCAAGAGCAAAGAGTAAAGAGCAAAGAGCAAAGACGGATTCAGCGACAGTTCGACGGTCTCGTCTGTCGTTCTCCCTTCAGGGAGGACAATCTGTTGGGGAGAGACGGCCCTGTTGCAGCGAGCGCAGCGAGCGGTCTTTGCTCTTTGCTCTTTACTCTTCGCTCTTTACTCTTCGCTCTTTGCCCAGTCAGCGGGGATCGTGGAAGCTCAGGAACGTTGCTTTCACGAGGGCTGCCCACACCATTGCCGCGACGCCGAGATGGAGTGCAACGACCCAGCTCGACTCGACGCGGGTCAACACGTGTAGCAGGCCGAGTCCGAGGTTCACGACGTACAGGACGGTCGCTCCGATCACGAGGTACCCCTCGTCGCGAGGACGGTCAACATGCGCGCCACGCCACACGAGGAAGATCAGGTATATGAGTACGGCGACACTCGCCATCCGGTGCAGCCAGTGGATCGTGAGCGAGTCGAACTCTGACACGTCGGGAATCCACTCACCGTTGATGAGCGGCCAACCCGGGACGTAGATGTCGTGGACGACCGACCCAAGGATGAGTACCACGAGTACCGCAATCGCACCGAGGGCGAGTTGCCTCGACCAGTCTCTCTCGAGGAGATTCGGGCCACCAGGTGCCGGTCGGGTCGACACAGCAACGATTATGAACAACGCCACGATGAGCATCGATACGACAAGGTGGAGTGCAACAAGGTCCCTCGCGAGGTCGCCCTTGACGACCAGCCGACCGAGCCATGCCTGGATGCCGATGACGACAACTGCAGCGATCGAGGGATACAGGACCCATCTGCGATCCAACCGGGCCTTCCATGCGCCATACACGATCACGACGGCGAGGATCCCGACAAGCAGGGCGACCCAACGGTGTGTCCACTCGACGAGCATCTCTGGCTCGAGCCGTGGCAGCAAGCCACCGAGGAGGCCGTTCTCACAGAGTGGCCACCGATCTTGGCATCCGTACCCACTCCCGCTCCCGCGGGTGTATCCGCCCAAGGTGATGAGTAGCAGCGTCGACCAGACAGCAATATTGGCCAACCCATGAACAGTGGAACGCTTCACAATTGGTGACTTTACAGATGAGGCGTCAGGCGTCAGGTATCAGGCGTCAGGAATCAGAAATCAGGCGTCAGGAAGAAGAAACGAAGCGGGAAGGCGACACGCCGACTTCCGAAGTCTGTTATCTGTCAGGGAGCGCAGCGACCGGTCTTTTGTCTGACAGCGAGGCCGCTGGGCCGAGCGGTCTGCGAAGCACTTAGAGGTCCAGTTCTTCGCCCAGATACGCCTTGATGACGTTGTCGTTCTTCTGGATCTCATCGGGAGTACCGGTTGCGATGACCTCACCGAAGTCGAGGACCAGGATGCGGTCTGCGATGTCCATGACGAGGCCCATGTCGTGCTCCACGAGGATCATGGCAATGCCGAGTTCCTCACGGATGTCGAGGATGAACCTGGCCATGTCCTCGGTCTCTTCGAGATTCATGCCTGCCACCGGCTCATCGAGGAGCAGCAGCTCGGGATCCATCGCCAGCGCTCTTCCGAGCTCAACACGCTTCTGTATCCCGTACGGCAACATGCCGACCGGGTAGTAGCGCCAGGCTTCGATTTCGAGCAGGTCGATGATGTCCTCGACCTTGGCCCTGTTGTCCATCTCTTCACGCTTTGCTTTGCCCAACCAGATCGCTCCGGCAAGCCATCCGACATTCGTACGCACGTGGCGACCGAGCGCGATGTTCTCGAGCACGGTCATGTGAGCGAATAACTCGATGTTCTGGAAGGTGCGGGCCACACCAAGCTCTGCGACCTTGTCCGGACGCATGCCCATGATCGACTCGCCACGCCACCTGATGTCGCCCACCTGGGGCTTGTAGACGCCGTTGAGGCAGTTGAATGTCGAAGTCTTCCCTGCGCCATTCGGACCGATCACGGCGAACAACTCGCCTTCATTGACGGTGAAGCTGATGTCAGAGAGCGCTTTGACGCCCTTGAACGAGAGGCTGACATTCTCGAACTCGACAAGAGGCGCACTCACGACAACCACCGCTTCCTGCGCTTGTAGTGCTTGACGTCTCGGAACGATTTGCGTTCCCCGCCCTCGCCGTGGAGCCCGAGATAGAACTCCTGGACGTCCTCGTCGCCCAACAGCTTGTCGGGATCGCCATCCATCACGACCTTGCCGGTCTCCATGATGTAGCCGTAGTCGGCAATCGAGAGAGCCATGTTGGCGTTCTGCTCGATCAGGAGGACAGAAGTACCCGCCTTGTTGATGTCGACGATGATGTCTCGAATCTGTGCGACGAGCATCGGCGCAAGTCCGAGCGACGGCTCGTCGAGAATGAGGAGGGACGGATTCGCCATCATCGCCCTTCCGATGGCAAGCATCTGCTGTTCGCCTCCGGACAGGTAGCCAGCGGTGTCCTTCTTCCTCTGTGCCAGAACAGGGAACATCTCCATCACACGGTCGTGTGACTCCTTGACGTTCTTTGAGTCCTTGTTCGAGGTCGCTCCGGTGCGGAGGTTGTCCTCAACAGACATCTCGGCGAATACCCGCCGACCCTCCATCACCTGGGCGATCCCACTTCTTACGATCTGGGACGCATCCTTGTCATGGATCTCGGTTCCCTCGTACTTGACCGAACCTTTCGTGACATCACCTTCGTGAACGTCAAGCAGGCCCGTCACAGCACGCAGGGTCGTCGTCTTGCCAGCGCCATTGGCACCGAGCAGCGCAACGATCTGACCATCCCGTACCTCGAGGCTGAGCCCGCGAAGTACAAGGACAACATCGTTGTAGACGACTTCGAGATTCGCTACTTCAAGCATGTGCGGATGCGTTCCTTACCGGTTGTTCGGGTGGGGGTGCGGCGAACCGCACCCCCACTGGTTGTCTTCCTCTACAGCTCGTAACAGGCAGCTGTGAAGTCGTAGTCGTTCGCGGCTGCGCCGACGAAGAAGTCCTTCGCCAGGAGCGAACCCGTCGTTCCATCGGCCTGTGACAGTGTCTGAGCCGCACCGCCAGCTGCCGTATAGGTAGCCAGATCCGGATCGAACATCGCCAGCGAACGCTGGACATAATCGTTCGGGGTTCCTGAGTAGCTCTGGTTCGGAGCTGCACCACCGAAGTCGACATCAGTCAGCCCGTTCGCAGCAGCAACAACACCCTCAGGGGTGAGGTCGCCGTTCGCAATGGCCGCCTCGAGCACCCTGTGCATCGTGATGGCTTCGTTCCAACCGCTGATGAACGAGTCCGACGGACGGCGATCGGGGAACGCCTCTGCCATGGCAGACATCATTGCATCGTTGCCCGGGGTCGAA
>CBETWC010000183.1:0-4647 GCA_965539925.1 uncultured bacterium | reverse complement strand
CACTCGAGCGTCTCCATGAGATCGACGAAGACGTCTTCCAACATGTCGCGGGATGGCACTCTCCGATTCTCGACAAGACCCTCCCACCGCTCTCGGAAGCCGCCTCCTTTTCACGGCTCTGGATGGGAGTCGCAGCACTGATCGCCATCTTCGGAGGCCGCCGCGGTCGGCGAGCTGCCGTTGCGGGAATGGCGGCGATAGGCGTGACCTCTGCAGTTGCCAACATCGCGGTCAAGGGCGTGGCCAACCGGCGTCGTCCAAGCGTCGAGGTTCCCGAGAGTCGACGCCTCGACCATCCCGATTCGACCTCGTTCCCCTCGGGGCACACGGCTTCGGCGGCCGCATTCTCGGGAATCGTTGGCGCTGCGATACCGGAGCTACGGGTGCCGATCAACGTGCTCGCTGCAGCCGTGGGATTCTCCAGGGTCTACACAGGCGTTCACTATCCGGGGGACGTTGCAGCAGGGTGGCTCCTCGGCAAGGCCATCGCTGCTCTCACGATACGGGTCGTCAATCGCATCGATACTCGCGCTACCTGAATCGTCAGGAATCCATCCCCGGCTCACGGCCCATTGAAACGCTCACAACGTCCATCAATCGAAGATCGCGTGCCCGGCGGGCCTCGATGACCTCCAGATTGCCCTCTGGCACGAACATGCGAAGCCCCTGCGGATGGATCTTGAAGCGCAGCGGCGTGGCTGTATCGAGCGCCTCGCCATCGACACCCATGAGTGCAGATCCGGAGCGTGATCGAACCTCGAACTCCTCCGCTGTGAACTCGTACCAGTACTTGCTTACGTGCCGCAGCCCAAGTGCTGACAGCATCACGAGACGCGCTGCTTGGGAACCCGTGCTCGTCGAGACGGCGAACACTCCAAGACTTCCACCGTCCATGCGGTGACGCTGGGAGACATCGACCGACGTGCCGAGCACGTACGGGTTGTTCGACACCATGATGAGGAACGCTCCGGTGACATCCGTGCCATCAGGAGTCGTGTACTCGAGATCGAACGGTTCGGACTGTCGGCCGAGCAGTTTGGTGAGCATCGAGCGGGTGACGTCCACCTTCGCGTCCCGGTAATCGTCGGACTGAACAATCGTGGCGTAGACGCCCAAGGAGACGTTGTTGACGAACAAGCGGTCGTTGACGGTTGCGAAGTCGACTCGGCGTTCTATGGCATCTCGGAAGGCGTACATCGCTGAACGCGGGTCCGTGCGGTCAAGTCCGAGGTCGAGAGCGAAGTGGTTTCTGGTGCCCGCGGGGATGCAGACATACGGGAGATTGTGCTCGGCAGCGACAGAAGCGACCAGGGCTTGGGAACCGTCCCCACCTGCCATGCCGAGACAATCCGCACCACGAGCGACGGCGTCGCGTGTCAACTCCTCGAGGTCGAGACCGTCATCGAGCATCACGACCTCAACACCGAGTTCCTGGGCGAGTTCGACAAGGCCGAAACGCTCCACCTTCCCGCCTCCCGACCAGGGGTTGCAGAGGAGTACGGGACGATCCAGACCGCGTACTTGCCCGGGTGCCAACGCAGCACGACCCTTCGGAACAGGCCGGACCAACGAGAATCGGGCGAGTGCGAGCATGATGCCGAGAATCGCCACGATGATGCCTGCTCTGAGCATGACCGTTTCCAGTCGATTAGCGACCTGGACAAGAGCAATGATGACAAGGCCCATACCGACAACACTGCCAGCGCCTCCGATCACCCGGCGGATGCCGATGTCAGTGATCAGCCACCAGATGGCGCCAGTGGCGATTCCCCAAGCCGACCAGGCCGATGCTGATGGACGCAGCATTCCTGCCCAAGGCCTGCACGATGACAACCACCGCAGCGACGAACAGCGGCAAAGCAATCCAAGCGGCGATTCTCCGCCGAATGCTGACAGTGTGCATTGTGGAATCCTATGCGACTCGTGCACGCAGTTCCTGGCACCACGAGAGGCCTCTCTCAGCCGTTGATCGAGTCAGGATCGGGAAGCTCAGGGAGCGCGATCGATAGTGCGCTAGACGGCGGAATCGACGAACCAGGTCTTCAGCCGGCCCTTGCCTTTCACGTCGATCTCTCCTCTCGCTTCGAGGTCGAAGCCTTCGCCGAGATGGTTCTTGACGATTTCTGTGACCTGAATCCGACCGGGCGATCCGCTCGACTCCATCCGGCTGGCCACGTTGACCGCGTCTCCCCATAGATCGTATTGGAACTTTTTGGTTCCGATGATCGCCCCAACTGCCGGGCCACAATTGATGCCAATGCGCAGCCTGAGGCCGAGGCCATCGCGTTCTGCCCTCTCACTCATCCAGGACTGCATGTCGAGAGCAAGACGGGCCATCGTGGCGCACCGATCCTCGATGGCCTGAGGTGCTCCGCCAACAACCATGTAGCCGTCACCGATCGTCTTGATCTTCTCGAGTCCGTGCCGCACAGTCATCGTGTCGAATGCCGTGAACACGTTGTTGAGAAGATCGACTCCGACTTCCGGGCTGAGACGGGCAGCCAAGGGGGTGAAGCCAACCAGATCGGCAAAGAGAACAGATACGCCATCGAACCGCTCGGCAAGGGTGCTGCCGGGCTGACTCTTGAGACGCTCGGCATTGGCAGCCGGAAGCACGTTGAGAAGGAGACTCTCTGCCCTCTCTCGCTCGTTGCGAAGCCTGGCCTCCATGAGTCGCCGGTCGGTGATGTCGACGAAGGTGAGGACTGATCCGGTCAACTCACCGTCCTTCTCCATCGGATACGACCAGTACTCGGCAGGGAAACTCGACCCGTCACAACGCCACAACACCTCATCATCAACACGGACACCCTCCCCCACCCGGAACGCCCGATAGATCCGACAGTCCTCCATTGCATACGGCGCCCCATTGGGCAACGAATGATGCACAAGGTTGTGCATGTTCCTACCCAACAGTTCATCGGCACTGTCGAAGCCGAGCAGCCGCACGCACGCCGGATTGGCGAACGTGCAGTTGCCCTCGAGATCAACCCCGTAGATCCCCTCACCAGTCGAATTCAGAAGAAGCTCAGCGAGCCCTTCCGTCGCCCCGGCTGGTTCCACCTCTGCCATGGCCCGGGATTCAGCTGATCGCTGCTACCGCGGCATCGGTGTCGAGGACTTCACTGGCGATGAACGCGAAGTTGATCAACGCTGCGGCGTAGCCGTCACCAAGCTCCGGATGCTGTGCAGCTGCCGTTGCGTCCTTGACGACCGTGACCTCGAAGCCGTCCTCGGTGAGTTCGCGCATGTGTGCCTCGACACACAGATTCGCCGACATACCTGCGAGGATCACCTTGCTGATGCCTCGCTTGCGGAGTTGCAGTGCAAGGTCGTTGCTCTCCGGTCCGTACACCTTGTGGGGGCTGACAACCACCGTCTCGCCGTCTTCGATGTACTTCTTGTACTCATCAAGCCAGTCCGCGCCGGATCCATCGAAGCCTTCCACCGTCAACTGGCCGGCGCGGTCAAACATGTGGATGTCGTGCATCAACGCTTCCACGGTCCCACCGAACTGCCAGTCCTTGTCGGTCGGGTAGTAGTAGTGAGGCGAAACGAACACCGGCATCCCTGACGCCTTCGCCGCTTCCAACAAACTCTGAATGTTCGCGACGGTGTTGTTCTCGGTGACATTCGCACCTACGAGTTCCCATGTGGCTCCGTCAGGACTGAGGAAGTCGTTCTGCGGATCTGTGATCACAAGAGCCGTTGCATTGTTGCCCATTGCCGTTCCCTTCTCGCCCTTGCGGGCCGTTGCGTACTCGATAGGTTGTCCCATCCCCTGTGTGATTTGGTACCTCAGGTGTTCGAATTCGTCCAGACAGCCTCGATTGCGTTCGGTAGCATGGTCTGATGCTGTTGGATCGATTGATGAAGGACCTTCACGTCTCGGTTGGACCTTTCGCCATGTGCGAGATAGCCAGCGGTTCCCGGCTCCCCATCGGCGAGCTCGGCTGGGTAACAATCCACTTCGTCCTTGCAGGATCCGGCCGGATCAACATGGGCAGAACACAAGGGCCGGAGATCTCCAAGTACACACTCGCCCTTGTGAAGCGGAGACACGTCTTGGAGGGCTCGAGCGGTGACGACACTTCAACAGAGAATCTCAGTATTCCGGGAGGCGAACGTCTTATTGGAAGCCCCGCAGGTGACGCCGACTTCATCGTTGCCTGTGGTGCCATACAGGCTGCCTACGGAGAAGGAATCAGCTTGTTCGACGGCATCACGGACCCGATCATCGTCGACTTCTCCGACTCGCAGACCATGCGCCAGCTCTTCGAAATGATCCTCGACGAGTCCCGTGAGCACTCTGAGGGCAGCCTCGGCATGATCGAGGCTCTCATGCGTCAGTGCCTGGTACTCCTTCTCCGGCGGCTCAAGGACATGGACGACAGCGGACTCACCTTCCTCGACGGACTCGAGGATGCCCGAATGAGTGCAGCAATCGCAGGGGTCCTCGATCGTCCTGACAACCCACACACCGTCCAGTCGATGGCATCAGCGGCAGCGATGAGCCGTTCTGCCTTCTCCGACCGGTTCAAGAAGTGCTTCAACGACACCCCGATGGCATTCGTTCGAAGTGTCCGACTGAAACAGTCAGCCGAGATGTTGCGTACAACGCAGAAGTCAATCGGTTCCATTGCCACC
>CBETWC010000182.1:0-4651 GCA_965539925.1 uncultured bacterium | reverse complement strand
TGAGAGGCGTCGGGGCGTACTGGGAACGCATTGATCCATCGCTCGAAGACGCTGCACGGAGTCTTGGAGCGTCGAGGATGCAGGCATTTCGCACGGTGACGCTTCCACTCCTGCGACCTGCCATCGCCTCGACGAGCGCGCTCGTGTTCCTCTTTTCGTTCACATCGTTCGGAGTCGTGCTCCTCCTTGGGGACATCAACCATTCCACGATAGAAGTCGAGATCTGGCGTCAGACGACTGCCTACCTACGTCTCGATGTCGCATCAACTCTGGCGATACTCCAACTCATCGCCGTCGGCCTGATCCTGATGATGTACGGTCGCTACCAGCAGCGCACAACCATCCAGTTCGCTCACAAGACGATTCAGCCATCGAGGCCCGCAACGCGTTCCGACCGCCTCGCTGTCGGGGCGGTCCTGATGACAATGATGGCTCTGCTCGGCGTACCGCTGGTGCTCCTCGTCAGTCGGTCCTTCCTCAATCCTGACGGCGGCTTCGGCATTCAGAACTACGCCAACCTGTTCGATCTCCCCGGCCGAACCGCTGCATTCGTTGAGCCATCTGAGGCGATCCTGAACTCACTCGGCTTTGCGCTGGTTGCCACAGTCATTGGTGCATTCATCGGAGTTCTCGCGAGCGCAGCCCTCTCGTACTCGCGGTCGAGAGCGGCAAGGGCATTTGACGTGTTCGTGATGCTGCCACTCGGGACCTCCGCTGTGACCATCGGGTTTGGCTTCCTGGTGGCACTTGGCTGGCCGATCGACCTGCGGACCTCGCTCATCCTCATCCCCATCGCTCACGCTCTCGTTGCCATCCCGTTCGTAGTGCGCACGACCAGTCCGTCGATGGGTAGCGTCCAACACCATCTTCGAGAGGCGGCTGCCACACTTGGCGCGACACCGTCCAAGGCATGGTGGACCATCGATCTACGACTCGTCTCACGCTCAATCCTCGTCGGTTCGGCATTCGCGTTCGCGATATCGATGGGCGAATTCGGTGCGACGTCATTCATCACCAGACCGGACTCTCCAACGATTCCCATCGCAATCTTCCGACTGCTGGGCAGACCCGGATCGACCCCGTTCGGAGCAGCGGTCGCCATGAGCGTTCTCCTGATGCTGATCACAGGCATTGCCGTGTTTGCCATCGATTCACTGCGCACACAACAGGCCGGTGACCTATGAGCCTTCAGATCAGAGGACTCTCGGTGGTCTACGGCGTTCAACACGCGGTGAGGGATGCGTCCCTCAGTGTCTCTGAAGGCGAACGGTTTGCGATCATGGGGCCATCCGGCTCGGGAAAGAGCACGATGCTACGTGCCATCGCCGGGCTGGCGCGCATGAAGTCGGGCACGATCAGCATCGACGGTGTCGATATGGCCGATGTTCCTGCGCATCAGCGTTCGGTCGGCTTGATGTTCCAGGACTACGCCCTGTTCCCGCACATGACGGTTGCTGACAACGTCGCGTACGGACTGCGGATGTCGGGAGTACCCCTGGCAGAGCGAAATGCACGCAGCTACGAACTCCTCCGCCTTGTTGGTCTCGACGGATTCGCCGATCGCAGGCCCGCAACCCTGAGCGGGGGCGAACAACAACGCGTCGCTCTCGCCAGGACCCTCGCTCCGGAGCCGTCGATCGTCCTGCTCGACGAACCAATGGGATCCCTCGACGTTTCGCTGAGGGAGACCTTGCTGGCCGAGACCCGATCCATTCTCGACGCGGTGGGAGCAACGAGCATCTACGTCACGCATGACCGCAGCGAGGCCTTTGCGTTCTGTGACCGTATGGCGATCATGCACGCAGGGGAGATCGTTCGTGTGGGCACGCCGGACGAGATCTGGCATGATCCCCAATCCGAGTTCGTGGCAAGAGCGATCGGTCAGTCAAACCTGATCCGGTTCAGCATCATCGAGCCTGGGCGTACGGGCGTGGTCTTCGTCCCATCCGATGCAGTCACTGCTGTCTCCAGCGGACGACTCTCCGGACTGGTGGGGAACACCCGATTCGAGGACGGCGCACGATATGCGATTCTTGGTCTACCGGACGGCATATCGAAGCTGGAACTCCGGGTACCGCCAGACACACCAATCGGCGCAACGGTCAGATTCGATGTAGATCCCACACGCGTGATCGTCGTCTCAGCCGACGAGATCTAGAGTTCGGACGACCTTCCCGAAGTCCGCTTCGATGGAGATCTGGGTGTACTTCGAGATCTCCCTGGCCCTGTAGACCTTGTGCGTCTCTGTGGTGATGTCAAACGTGTGCGTGGCATCAGCGACGAAGAGCACCTCGTAGCCGAGATCGGATGCCATCCTGGCAGTCGTCTCACAACACATGTTCGTCTGGATCCCACAGATGGCCACACCCGAGATTCCTTGCTGCTTGAGCCACGCGTCCAGGTCCGGTGTGCCGTAGAAGGCAGAGTGCACATCCTTGGCTACGAGCAGATCGGAATTGCCCTTGAGGATCTCTTTGAACTTGTTCCCCTTGCTGGAGGGAGAGAGCGGGGACGACGGATCCGTGGAATCATGCCTGACGTAGACGATCGGCCAGTTCTGGTCGCGCCATGCCGAAAGCAATCGACCGATATTCGACTCGCAGTCCGGGTTGTTCCGAGGACCCCAGTAGGAGCCATCATCGAATCCTCTTTGCACGTCGATCACAACAAGTGCTGTGCTGCCATTCCAATCGGTCACATCTTCCCCCGATCCGTTACTTCTGACCAGCGAGCCCCACTCGCCGCTATCAAGCGGTCGAGTGCGACCGGAAACACCGTATCAGGCGTTCCTCCCGCTGACCACACCCAACGGTAGCGGGCGAGGCCACTGTCTGCGACTACCTTCACAGCATCAGGTAATCCAACCGCCGGCGTTCCTCCGGCCACGAAGCCGGTGACCGCTCGAACCGTGTCAAGACTGGCGATCTTGGCCTCATCTCCGCCCATCGCTGCAGCGAGTTCCCGCTCATCCACTCGACGATCACCGGGGGCGATCACGAGTACAGGAGCACCGTCGACCTCGAAGAGGATGCTTTTGGCTATCTCGCCGAGCTCGGCCCCCACGGCTGCTGCCGCATCGGCAGACGTTCGCGTCCCTTCGGGAAACCGGTGGATGTTCGGGGCAATGCCACGATCTATCGCACCCTCCATGAACCTCTTTGTCGCTTCTGGAATCGGTCCACCTGCCCGTCGCACGCCGGATTCGGTAGCGATCCAGGCCACGCGTTGATCGTGTACCTCGGTAGGGATGGCATCCACGACGAGTTCGTCAACCGTGATCCCAATCGTCACAACCCCAGGGGCCAACCCGCTGAGAAGCTGGTCGTAGTACCCCGCTCCCCGACCGAGTCGGTTCCCGCGCCGATCGAACGCGAGACCGGGAACGAGCACCACATCAACGTCGCTGATCTCAATCGTGGGGGAATCCTCGGTCGGCTGGTCGAAGCCGAGTCGGTGACGTTCGAGCCGGTCGGACTGAAGTTCGTGCATCGACAGCGGCCCATCGCCAGGTGTTCGGGTGATCGCTATCCGGCACCGCTCCAGGTCGTTGATGCGATTGAGATCGACCTCATCGTCCATTGAGAGATAGGAGAGCACCGTGCCGTACAGCGGCGGCCACTCAAACAGCCCCTGCGCGACCCGAGCCGAATGCGACGCCCGGTCAACCCCCAGGGCCCATCTCCGCCATTCATGCTTCGTTTCCATTTCGTAGACGGTAGACCGATCGTCGTATGTCGTGTGTCGTACTACGTTGCGCTCATGGACCCCGAGGACATCGAGCCCCGTATCCGCCCGGTTCCGATTGAGGATGACGACGACGTCCTGCCCATGGGCACCGGACCGGCGCTGAAACGATCGCGGATACACGATCGTCCCTGGCTCCCGTTGGCCGTATCGATCACCGCAGTGGTTGTACTGATCGGTGCGGTGACCATATTCGGGGCTGTCCAATTCGACGATCCACCCGTAATTGACTCGTTCACCGCAACAACCGCGGTCGGAACCCCGACAACCGCAGCGCCTCGATCGCTCGCCGAGGCCGTCCCCGGATGGACCGGCACGCTGACGCTCGCCACAGAACATGAGGGTGCTTTCTGGAGCCTCCGCTGGAAGCCCTCGTTCATCGCACCGGAATCCAACGCAATGACAACTCCGTGGGAAGCTGAATGGATTGGAGCCTCGTTCTCCCCTGATGGCAGGTACATCGCTGCCTTCGGGGCACGTGACGGAGTGGGTATGCAGTACGACGTGCTGATCAGTCCTCCGTTTGGGTTCGAACTCGACATCGACATCGCCGACGCATACTCGGCCTCATGGCACGCCGCCAGAACGGGCGAAGTTGCTTGGATCGCACCGGCAGGAGAAGCAAGCATGCTCACTGTCGGCGAGTTGGATGCGGAATCCTCGATCCTCACCGACACAACCGAGATCGGCGATGTCCCTGCAGATTCCTCGATCGTGCGTTGGGATGATGATGGCTTCGTCATCCAGAGCGGACCAGATATCGTCGTGTTGGACCCGAACGGCGAAGACGTCTGGGTCAGGCCCGGATTCGTCCACTCCTCGTCACCCAACACGCTTGTTGCAGTGGTTCCCACCGTTCTGGGACCCCAATGGGTCTTCTTGGACCGCGAGTCCGGCGAATCAACGT
>CBETWC010000181.1:0-4657 GCA_965539925.1 uncultured bacterium | reverse complement strand
ATGGCATCGAGCAGGTCTGCGGTTGGCTCATCCGTGCCAATCGATTGGTCGATGCTCTCGCGCAGCGCAAGCGTGAGGTCATGGGCAGCCCGTCGCCTACGCCTCCCCTCGAGCTCATCCGCGGCGACCAGGAACTCACGGTGCTCGATCACAGCCTCGGCAAGATCGGGGACTCCTCTTCCCTCTGATGCGACCGTCTGGAGCACCGGTGGGCGCCACCGCGTCTGACGGCCCACGTCGAGCATTGCCTCGATGTCCTTGGCCGTCGAGTCCGCACCTCCACGGTCTGCCTTATTCACAACGAAGATATCTGCAACCTCGAGGAACCCTGCTTTCGCCGCCTGTACGGCATCGCCCCACCCGGCAGTGACGACAACGATGGTCGTGTCGGCCGAAGAAGCAATCTCGACCTCCGATTGGCCCACACCGACAGTCTCAATGAGGATCTCTGCAAACCCAAGCCCGTCGAGACATGCTGCCATTGCGGGCGTTGCTGTCGAGATCCCTCCGAGATGCCCCCTGCTCGCAAGCGAGCGGATGAACACATTCGTGTTGTCCGCGTGGGCTCCCATTCGGATCCTGTCACCGAGAATCGCACCACCCGTGAGCGGACTCGACGGATCGACCGCGAGGATCGCCGCACGATCTCCCTGTGTCACCAGGCTTCCGACGAGCTCAGACACAAGGGTTGACTTGCCAGCGCCGGGGGCTCCCGTTACCCCCGTCGTCCACGCCTTCCCACCGAATGGATACAGCTTTGCTGACACGATGCGTGAAGTGGCACCACCGTCCTCCACGATCGAACACAGCCGTCCAAGCGCACGCATGTCGCCCTGAGATGCCGCGTCGATGAGCCGGTTGAGTTCCATGGAGCTGACCCTAGGACGTTCAGCGTTGATCGCTTGGCGTTCATCGTTCTGAGTGCTGAACGCTCAACGCATGACGATTAACGCTGCACGCTCTCAGCTCGCGAGGACTTCCGTGACGCCGGGGACGCGGTCTTTGAGGATCCGCTCGATGCCGGCGGTGACGGTGGTCTCTGAGATCGGGCAACCTCCGCAGGCGCCGAGCAGTTCAAGGTTCACGGTGCCACCGATGATGGAGCTGAGCACGACGTCGCCGCCATCTGCCTGGAGAGCCGGGCGAATGTACTCGAGTGCTGCCTCGAGGGTGCCCTTGTCGATCTCCACATCCGAGTGGACCCGGCGCGGAGCGACAGATCCAATCTCAATGATGCTGCCTTCGACCTCGTTGTTCATCGTGCTCCTCGACTCAGGATGATGGTAGCCGCGCCACGCCCACAGTTTCCAACATCCGCGTAGGGCGAACTAATCCCGGGGATCTACTGAGGCCTCAAACGGTCGCCGATGTGGGGGACACTGCCCGGTGCATCGGCACGGAAGAGGTCTATCCCTGATCCAGTGACGCTGATGATCCACTCCCCTGCCCCGATTGACCGGAATGGGACTCCGTTCACCACGACTACCGCCGCGCCGTCGACAGTCACAGGGATGGAGTCACGCCCCCAGTCGAGTCCGACAACCACATTCTCCGGTACAACATCGGGGGCGAGCTGGGGTTCGGTTCCTGTGTAGTAGTGCGACAGGATCTCGCCGTAGGTCGAGCCGCTCTCTGCCATGATCTGAGCACCCCACTGACTCATTCCGACGCCGTGCCCCCAACCCTCTCCGTCAATCGTGACGAGGTCTCTCGCGAGGCGATCCGATAGAGGGAGGAGATGATCGAACGGTCTGGCTTCCACGTGTAGGTGCGAGATCTCGTATGTGTAGGACAGCATCGGCTCTGGCAGCAGCTTCCCGTCAGCGAGTCGCGCCGGGAGTATGCCGGGGAACAGGTCTTCACCGCGACGATTGAACGCTCCCTTGAGATTCGGCGCAAGTAGCGAGTCGGTACCGTGCGAGGTTGCCACGGTGATCGTTGTGCGCCCCTCCCCCTCGGGAGGATCATCCACCGTGATCGAACGGAGGCTGCCTCCCACTGCGAGCCCATCTGCCTTGAGAATGGCGACGAATTGCGTGCCGGATACCGTCACCGACCATTCTGAGAAGGGCGCGATGCCGATGTCAGGCGAATCCACGGGTTGGAGGTACGGGATCAGCGAACTTGCCCACACATCCTGGTTGGCTCTCGAGCGTGACCCAACGTTTGCGGTGTATACGGCTTCGATGGGTCGACCCCGATAGAGCAGCACCTCGCCAGATGTTGACTCGACTGCTTCCTGCCAACGATCTCCGTACTTCCCCTCGACGAGCTGTGTGCCGCGATACACCTGACAGCGGTTCGTGGCGCAGATGTCGAACTCGTATCGAGCTGCATCACCCTTTCGACCGCCCATGAGCCGTTGCGCCATGTACGTACGCGCCGCGACCGCCTGAGCCGCGAGTGCCTGGGGGTGCCACGAGAAAGGCATCTCTGAGATGCCTTGGAGGTACTGCTCGACAGACGCATACTCGGTGAACGAGATGCCATCGGTTCTCCCGGCGAATCTCACCGGTCCTGCGTACCGTCGTCCGTTCACCTCGAATCTTGTCGATGGGGTCCCGACGAGTTCGATCGAAGTGACCTCCGACCATGGGTCCATGGCGAGTGCGCTCGGTTGCACACCGGCAACAACCAGCAGCGCTGCCACCGCAATAAGGAGAAGACGTCTCATACCCGCTCGATGTCTGCCCCAAGTGACTGCAGCTTCGGCACCCACCCGGCGTATCCACGGTCGACGTGGTGTGCATCGCGGATCAGAGTTTCCCCTTCGGCACGCATCGCAGCGATCGTGAGCGCAGCACCTGCACGGATGTCGCAGCCGTCCACCTCACATCCGGAGAGTCGTTCGACGCCACGGATGACGACGTGTTGACCATCGGCATGGATGTCGGCCCCCAACCGATTGAGTTCACCGAGATATCGGAATCTGCCTGCGTAGATGTTCTCGGTCACGAGGGACGTGCCCTCAGCAACCGACAGGAGGGTCACCATCTGTGGGTGCATGTCGGTGTGGAATCCTGGATATGGGAGCGTGGCAACATCGACCGCTCGAGGCCGGTCAGGGCCTGTGATCGTCACCGAGGACTCAGTCGTCGCTATCTCGCAGCCGATCGCCTCGAGTTTCTTCAACTCCATCCTGAGATGCTCCGGTCTGCAATTGGTGACCGTGACCGTCCCTGAGGTCATCGCCCCCGCCGCGAGATATGTGCCAGCCTCCAGCCGGTCGGGGACGGTTCTGTGGGCAGCAGGTGAGAGCGATCCGACGCCATGCACGTTGATGGTCGATGTCCCTGCGCCATCGATCTTGGCTCCCATTGCCCTCAGGTACTCAGCGAGATCCACAAGTTCGGGCTCCCTGGCCGCGTTCCCGATCGTAGTTTCACCCTTCGCCAGCACTGCCGCCAGGAGCAAGTTCTCTGTTGCTCCCACCGAAGGGAACTCGAGGAAGACGTCAGTACCGATCAGGCCATCCGGGGCCGACCCGTGGAGCACCCCGTGACGCAACTCGAATTCCACACCCATGGCTTCAAGGCCCCGCACATGGAAGTCGATCGGTCGAGAACCGAAGTCGTCGCCACCCGGGAGCGCAACACGCGCCTCACCGGTCCTGGCAAGCAACGCACCAAGGACGAGGATGGAGGCACGCATCTGCCTCACGAGATCCAGTGGAGCCTCAGGAACCGGGTCCTGGGGAACGGTGATCGTGAGCTTGTCGCCCGCACGTTCACATGTTGCTCCGACATGCTCAAGCACTCGGCCCATGATCTCAACGTCGACAATGTCGGGCACGTTCTTGATCTCATGGGTACCCGGGGCGAGCAGAGATGCGACCATGAGCTTGAGGGCAGCGTTCTTTGCGCCGCCTACTGCAATGCTCCCGGACAGCGGGGTTCCACCTCGGACAAGAAACGAATCGGACATCGAGCAAAGGTTACGACGGAATCCCGAACATCGATGGCATCGCGTGACTATGGGGGGAGCGGGGTTGGCAGAAAGCAGTAGTACGTCTTACGTATTGACGTAGTACGACCCGGATCAGAGGGAAGACATCCGCTTGTCAGGATGATCGCGTAGATCCCGAGCGGATACCCGGTCTACAAAATCTCCGATTCGTACTACGTACTACGCCCGAGGCCTCGCTGACTCGCTGCGATCCTATTCGCTCACCGTCAAGCTGCTGAACACTGCATCTGCGTGTGACTCCCATGAGTCGTTTGGTGCCCGCATCTCGATGCCGACTCCCCGAGATCCCGCAATGGGAGAGAGGAGATACCACATGTCTCCGTCGGCGTGCGAACCCCAGCTCTTGATGGCTCCGCCAACGAGCCGCACCGAGCGTTCGTACTCCCCTGCCTCCGCCTCCTCGAGAAGGGCCCAGAACGATCTGACGGCATCCTCAGTGGCGACGGGCCATGTACCACCAGCAGCTTCGACGATCGCTTCCATGTCCACGAATCCAACTGTCAGGAACGTGTGGTTCGGATCAATCGTGTGGTGGAACGAGATGTAGCTCTCGCCGACCTCTGCATCCCACCCGTCGGGCACACCAACACAGAATGCATCATTGCACACGGCCTGCAACTCGCCGACAGCCGGAGCATCGGGTCCGGATGAACAAGCAGTGGCAAAGAGAAGAACAACGACGACGATTCTG
>CBETWC010000180.1:0-4657 GCA_965539925.1 uncultured bacterium | reverse complement strand
CGTATCGACCGGCGTGAGCACCTCTGATTCATCGATGTAGTCCACACCCAACGACTGCAGTACCTGCGCCTCGACGAAGTGCCCGATACGCGACTTCGCCATGACCGGAATCGATACAGCGGCGATGATCTCCTCGGTGCGGGCCGGATCCGCCATCCGAGCTATGCCTCCGTGCGCACGAATATCGGCCGGGACTCGTTCGAGGGACATGACCGCACAGGCACCCGCTTCCTCAGCGATCTTTGCTTGTTCGGCATTCACGACATCCATGATGACGCCGCCCTTGAGCATCTCTGCGAGACCCCTCTTGACCTTATCCGTGCCTGTCTCTGGTGACATTGAAGACATGTGACATTCCCTTGTTGATTACTTCAATTGTACATGCCGTGAGGAAGGCTTCACGATTTGTGACGCGCCATCGCATCCTCATAGGCCGCTACGTACTGGCGCGCAACGGACGCCCCATCGAAGCGAACCACAGCCCTCTGAGCGGCTGCTTGTTTCGATACCATCACGTCTCGGTCACCCAGCACCGATACCAACGCTTGGGCCAGACCAATCGGATCTCCTGGCGCCGTGAGCACACCCGACTCTCCGAGGACACTCACAAATGCGGGAATCGCAGACGCAACAACAGCGCACCCCGAAGCCATGCCCTCGGCGACCACGATGCCGAAGGACTCACCTCCGAGATTCGGGGCGCAGTACACCTCGGCACTGGACAGCTCAGCGCGTTTCTCTGCGCCATCGACCCGTCCAAGGAAGGTGACTCCCTCGTGCGTTTCATCCCTATGGGCGCCGATGACTCGGAGCTCCGCTTCCGGGATGCTCTCCAATACCACGGGCCACGCGTCGAGCAGAACCTGGAGTCCTTTTCGTTCGTCATCGCGACCGAGGAAAGCGACACGATTGGGCGTCTTGTCGGTCCCGCCGTAGTCGGCAACATCGATGCCGTTCGGAATCACCCTTGCAGTCACGAATGGAGCGATCGCCGATTCGGACACATGGCTGACGGTCGTGACGATGTCGAGTCGATTGATTGCTCGTCGCCAGAGCGGTGAACCGATGCGATAGCCGAAGCGAGCCCAATTGGGCGGATCGGCGTGGAACGTGCCAACGGTGGGGTGTGTCTTGATGGCCGTGGCGGCAGCGGAAACCATTGGCATCAATGGTTCATGGATGTGGACGATGTCCGTATCAGCAATGGCTTCGTTCAGGCGCTTCGAAACCTTCGGACTGAGAGAAACGGGTGTCGATGCCCGGTTCGCCTTGATGACGCGCGTAGAACCCAACAACACCGCGCCTTGGGGGCCCTCGTCCCCGGGACCGATGAGAATCGATTCGTGGCCAAGTTCCTCGAGCCAACGGACGAGGCTGATCGCTTGGTCCTGGACGCCGCCGGGGAGTCCGAGGTCATAGGGGCTCACAATCGCCACTCTCATGACGCTTCCTCCGCTGGCACGTCGGTATCCGATGCCCAGTTGGGCTGGAACAAGTGCCACTGGGAGGGCGCCGTCCGGATCTGTGACTCAAGGGCGTCAGCGACCCGCTGCGCTCCAAGAGAGACTCGCTCGGCCCTTGTCTCCGCTTCCGGAATCGCTACGGGATCTCCGACTTCGATCCGATACCCGGGGCCGTCCTTGAAATACACGGCCACGGGGATGAGCACCGAATCCGTCAATTCAGCCAACGCCGTCGGACCGGCAGGGACGGTTGTTTCCTCCCCAAAGAACTCGACAGCAACTCCCTTTCCCGTGACGTCCCTGTCGGCGAGGAGAGCAAGTGCACCGCCCTCCTTCAACCTTCGGATCATCTTCGAGCGACGAGCCGGGTCTGAGGTCAACACGATGTCGATACCGAACTTGGCGCGAACATCGAAGAACCACTGCGTGATCTTCTCGTTCGGCAGGTGTTCGGCGACTGCCATCAGGTTCAACCCGAGATCTCTTGCGATGAGTCCAGCAACCTCCCAATTCCCGATGTGCGGCACGGCAAACACGATGCCGCGACCATCGGCAATGGCCTTGTGTACCGGATCGAAATTGATCCTGTCAACGCTTTCGATGATCGCTTGGCGCCGGCGGGGCCTGAACCAGAACGTCTCGGCCCAATACCGCCCATAGGACCGATACATGCCAGTGACAGCTTCGTCGACATCGCTCTGACGTACATCGGGGCCCAGCACCCTGCGCATGTGTCGTGTCAGAAGGGGTCGCCTTGCGTTGCGTCGTCTTGAGGCGAACTGGCCAGCGCCGTTGCCCAGTGCACGCACAACAGACCACGGAAGGGTGCCGAAGATCGCAGCGGCGATCCTGAACGGGATGTACGCGAACCAGTCGTTCACGCTTCGAGCTGCTGCCATGTCTTACGGATCCGCTGCGCCACGGTGAGTCCGGTGAGTACAACGAAGACCCAGAGCAGCGCCTCGAGGATCTCGAGTCCGAGACCGACCGCCATCAAGCCGATCAGGACCAGGATCATCCGCTCAGCTCTCCCCATCCATCCACCCCTGCCGTCGAGCCCGGCGAGTTCCGCCTTGGCCCTCACATAGGGAACGAGCAGGGAGAAGGCCAATGCAACGATGCACAGCACAAGGAGACGGGATTCATCGCGCAGGTACACCGATACCCCCACCCACACGGCGATCTCACCAAATCGATCAGACATCGTGTCGAGAAAGGCTCCACGGTCTGATGCCTTGTCGAGCCTTCGTGCAAGGGGCCCGTCGAGTGCGTCGAGGGTTACGCCTGTACCCGCCGTGAAGCCTCCCCAGAAGAGATGGCCTGAGGCGATGAGTGCAGCGCCAAGGATCGTCACAGCGAGTCCGAGGATCGTCACAATTGCCGGGGTCACGTGGATCTTCGCAAGTCCGGCGGCAATCGGTTCAAGGATGGGAGCGGCTTTCTTGCGCCCTTTCATGTCAAGCAATGCATGTCTCCTTCGAACCGGAAAGGTACCACACGTTTCAACAGTCCTGTCTCTCGCTACAATCAGAGCATTCCTGGAGCGCGACGGGCGTTCCGCGCCCGCGTGCTCCGTTGACTGGACACGAAAGGGTCAGACATATGAGTGAACACACTGCAAGGATCGGTCTCGAGACCGGCCCCTTCGACACCGAGGTTCTACAACCCTCCGTCGGAAACCAGGGCGTCGACATCCGCAAGCTGCGGCCGCAGACCGGCTACGTCACTTTCGACCCCGGATTCGCCAATACCGCGATCTCCAAGTCATCGATCACCTACATCGATGGCGCTGCAGGAGATCTGCGCTATCGCGGGTACGACATTCAGGACGTAGCGATGAATGCATCGTTCCTCGAGGTGTCCTATCTGTTGCTCTACGGAGAGCTGCCCAATCCGGTCGAACTCGCTGCATGGGAAACGGAAATCTCCCAGCACACGATGCTGAACGAAGAGATGCGTTCCTTCTTCGACGCATTCCCGCGGCGTGCGCATCCGATGGCGGTCCTCTCGTCAGCCACGAACGCGATCTCCACGTTCTACGACGTGTATCGCAGACCTGTCAAGAAGCAGGAAGTCGATTCTGGTGCTCGCACACTTCTCGCGAAGATGCCAACGATCGCCGCATGGGCGTACAAGAAGTCCATCGGTGAACCGTATGTGTACCCGCACAACGAGTACTCCTACGTCGAGAACTTCCTCCACATGATGTTCTCCCGTCCTACCGAGAACAGAGAGATCGATCCTGCGCTCGTCAAGGCGCTCAACGTACTCCTGATTCTCCACGCTGACCACGAGATGAATTGCTCGACTGCCACTGTGCGGTCGGTGGGTTCTTCGAGGGCCAACATGTTCGCAAGCGTTGCAGCCGGCATGGGAGCCCTCTGGGGTCCGTTGCACGGTGGTGCCAACTCTGCGGTCATCGAGATGCTCCAGGCAATCCATGATGATCCAGATGCGACCATCGCCTCCACTCTCGAGCGCGCGAAGGACAAGGACGATGATTTCCGTCTCATGGGCTTCGGTCACCGTGTCTACACGAACTACGATCCGAGAGCCAAGGCACTCAGCTCGTTCGCGGAGGATGTTCTCAACCGGATGGAGACCTCGGACCCACTGCTTGACATCGCTCGTGAACTCGAAGCTGCTGCTCTCGCAGACGACTACTTCGTTGAGCGCAAGCTGTTCCCGAACGTAGATTTCTACTCAGGGATCACGTTCCGTGCACTCGGGTTCCCGATGCGCATGTTCACAGTCCTGTTCGCGATCGGCCGGCTCCCCGGTTGGATCGCCCACTGGATGGAGATGAACAGCGATCCCGACACGCGGATCATGCGTCCCCGTCAGCTCTATGTCGGCGAGTGCGCGAGGGACTTCCCCTCACTGCAAGACAGGTAGAACAAGAGTCAAGAGTCAAGAGTCAAGAGTCAAGAGTCAAGAGTGCAGAGAGGGTGGATGGCCGATGGTCATCCACCCTCTCTCGTTTCCGGTGAAGCCGAAGGACGTAGTACGTAGTACGAATGACGTAGTACGACTCGGAGGTTTCGTCTCTCGTCCTCCCTTCAGGGAGGACACGCGAGCGCAGCGAGCGGGGAGGGGGTGCGAGACTGCGAGCTGTGCGGGGGCCGAAAACTACAACCCATAACACAACGCAGGAAGCACGAGGTCTTGCCGGACAGGGCTCGCAGCCTCGCACC
>CBETWC010000179.1:0-4668 GCA_965539925.1 uncultured bacterium | reverse complement strand
CTTGTGGGTGAGGCGCACCGCGGAGTCTGTGGTATTCACCGACTGACCGCCTGGCCCCTGTGATCGCATCGTCTCAACGATGAGGTCGTTGTCGTGTATCTCGACCTCCACGGCTTCGACCTCGGGGAGCACCGCAACGGTGCCCATCGAGGTGTGAATCCGGCCTTGGGACTCGGTCTTGGGGACACGTTGGACACGATGTGGGCCCGCTTCGAACTTGAAACGCGAGTAGGCACCCTTCCCCTTGACAGCGAAGGTGGCTTCCTTGATCCCGCCACCATCGGTCGGGGTTACATCGATCGGTTCCATCGTCCAGCCCGACCGTTCGGCGAACCGCTCGTACATGCGGTACAGATCACTTGCCCACAGAGCGGCTTCATCACCACCTGCAGCAGACCGGATCTCAACGATCACATCCTTGTCGTCATCGGGATCCTTGGGCACGAGCAGGACACGCAGTTCTGCCTCGAGCTCCTCCATCTCGGAGGTGTGTGAGGTGATCGTCTCCTTGAGGTACTCCACCATCTCGGGATCATCCTCGATCTCGACGAGCTCCTGGGCGTCCTCGATCTCCTTCTCTGCCCCGAGGTACCTGCGATAGGCATCCACGACCGATTTCAGCTCGGAGTGCTTGGTCGTGACTTCGCGGTAGCGGTTCTGGTCACCGAGCACATCGGGGTCAATGAGCTGACGTAGGATCTCCTCGAACGTGGCTTCTGTGGCAGCAAGCCTGTTGCGCAGGTGGTCATCCATCCGCTGAGCCAAGGTCGAACTCGGCCGCGAGCGCCGCCGGAACAACTGCTCCTCGCGCCTTCACCTCGTCGACATCGTCCGGCTCGAGTGCTGCAAGCAGCGATGCGACAGCAACTTCCACCTGGTCGTCGGATGGTTCCTTCGTGGTGATCGATTGGATCCAGATACCCGGCTTGGACGCCCATGCAATCCATGGATGACCGGCGGCAGCTTTCAGGACTTCATAGGAGATGCCAGCAATGACGGGGATCAACAAGACACGTGAAGCAATCTGCCAGGCGAACGGCAGGGGCGCCAGTGTGAGGAAGACGACGAACGCAACCATCGCGACGATGATGATGAACGACGTTCCGCATCGTGGGTGACGAGGGCTGTACTTCTGGATCGACGGGATGTCGAGCGGGTCGCCGTTCTCATACGCGTGGATCGTCTTGTGTTCGGCCCCGTGATACTGGAACACTCGTTGGATCTCGGCAGATCTGCCGATCAGCCAGATGTAGCCGACGATCATTCCGATCCGGAGAACTCCGTCGATGACAACGAAGAGAATGGAGTTACCGCCAAGGACATCTTTGAGCCAATTGGCAGCGAACGCGGGGGCAAGTACGAAGATTGCAAGTGCCCCGACGATGGCCACGATCATCGTGATGATGATCTCCTTACGACCGAGTTCCTCTTCTTCCTCGCCCGACTTCTCAGCCGACCAGGAGAGCGCCCGAAAACCGAGGGTCATTGCCTCGATGAGCACGAACACGCCGCGCAGGAACGGCACCTTTGCAAGTGGGTTCCTCGCAGACAAAGCAGGAAGCTCGTTGCGCTTCGCCTCGATGATTCCGTCAGGCCGTCGTGCTGCGACAGCCCAGGCGTCCGGGGCGCGCATCATGACGCCCTCGATGACCGCCTGGCCGCCTACAGACGCGCCAGGTGATCGACTCAATTACGCCTCCGCGTCGGTGTCGGCTTCAGGCTCTGCTGTGGCTTCGGCCTCGGGAGCAGCCTTCTTGACAGATGTCTGCCCGTACCGCTTGCGGAAGCGCTCAACGCGACCGGTCGTATCGACGAGGATCTGCTTGCCGGTGTAGAACGGATGGCTCGCGGAAGAGATCTCCACCTTGGCCAGCGGGTACGTGTTGCCGTCTTCCCAATCGATCGTATCCGAGGTTTGGATCGTCGACTTTGTGAGGAACTTGAGGTCTGACGATGTGTCCTGGAACACGACCGCTCGGTAATTGGGGTGGATGTCGGTCTTCACGGGGTCTCCTGATTGTTATCTGTAAACGATAGTGCGTTCGAAGTACAGGTCTCTACTGGCTGCTCTTGGCGACCGAGAGTAGGAACTCTGCGTTTGACTTCGTGCTCTTGAGCCGGTCAATGAGCAGCTCGAGGGCAGGTCCGGACTCGAGTGCGAGAAGGACTCGCCTGAGCTTCCACACCTCTTGGAGCTCTGCACGGTCGAACAGCAACTCCTCGCGACGGGTGCCGGAGGACTCGATGTCGATGGCCGGGTAGATCCGCTTGTCCGCAAGCTTGCGGTCGAGGCGGAGCTCCATGTTGCCGGTTCCCTTGAACTCCTCGAAGATGACCTCGTCCATGCGGCTACCGGTCTCGATGAGGGCGGTGGCCATGATTGTCAGGCTCCCACCTTCTTCGAGGTTCCTTGCCGCACCAAAGAATCGCTTCGGTGGATACAGCGCTGTCGAGTCGACACCACCGGACAGAATTCTGCCCGATGCTGGCGTTGCGAGGTTGTGAGCACGTGCAAGACGAGTGATCGAGTCGAGCAGGATCACGACGTCCTCGCCTGCTTCGACCAGACGCTTCGCCCGCTCGATGGCGAGCTCGGAAACCTGCGTGTGCTCTTCGGCCGGACGGTCGAAGGTCGAGTAGATGACCTCACCCTTGACGGACCGCTGCATGTCGGTGACTTCTTCGGGACGCTCATCGACGAGCACAACCATGAGATAACACTCCGGGTTGTTCGCCGTGATGGAATTCGCAATGTCCTTGAGGACAGTCGTCTTACCTGCCTTGGCCGGTGACACGATCAATCCACGCGTTCCCTTGCCGATCGGAGCGATGAGGTCAATGATCCGAGCCATCATCAGGTCGGGGAAACCGTCAACTTCGAGGCGGAGACGCTCGTCGGGGAACAGCGGAGTCAGCTTTGTGAACTTCCGCCTCTCCTTGGCCTCATCCGGATCGATACCGTTGACCTTGACGGGGCGGACAAGTGCTGGGAACTTCTCCTGGGCGCGTGCGGGACGGATTGGGCCCTCGACGATGTCACCCTTGCGGATCTGGTTCTTGCGAACAATGTTCGCTGCGACATACACGTCGTTGTCACCAGGTAGGTAGCCGTTGACGCGCAAGAAGCCATAGCCCTCCGGGAGGATGTCGAGGATTCCCTCGCGGACCTCCAACGTTGACTCATCGATCGGCTCACGGCTCCGATTCCGGTTCCGATTCCGATTGCGACTCCGATTGCGGCCACCCTGACGGTCGTCGCGTCCACCGTCACGGTTCTGCGAGGAATCGTCGGCGTTGTCGTCGTTGTCGGTCTTGACCTGTACAGGAGCTTCCTGTGGCGTGTCCTCGGGCAGCGTCGATGGATCGAACTTCTTCGAGTCGAGAATCGCTGCGATCAGCTTGGACTTCTGGAGGCCGTCATGTTCAACGTCAACCGATGTCGCGAGGTCGCGCAGTGCTGGGAGCTTGAACTCTTGGAGTTTGGCCCTAGGTGTACTCATCTCGTGAGTGCCCCTTTCGAGATGGTGGTTCATGTGGCTCAATGGCCTGGAACACAGCGTTACGTCGCAAAGAGCGTCGAAACCGCTGGGGGTCCTCCACCACGCGAACCGCGAATCGGTTACCTGGCGGGGAGTGAGGCGAGTATAGGTGGAGCTAGCCGATTAGTGCAACGTCTTGCAGAGTCAGGAACCAAGAGTCAAGAGTCAAGACCCGCTTCCTCTTGGTTCTTGATTCTTGATTCTTGATTCTCCTGTCCTGGTTTCAGGGCAGGGGCTTCTGGCTCGCCGAGGTCGAGGGACTCGATCTTGTCGCCGCGGTTCACGATCTTGGTGGAGCTCTTCTTGATGTCCTCGATGTCACGTACTGCCTGGTCGAAGTGCCTGTCGAGGCTCGTGACTCTGGTGTTGAGCCTGCCGATGTCGGTGAGGAGAACGCTGACTTCGCGCTGGATGACACTTGCCTGCTTGCGCATCTCGACATCTCGCAGGATCGCCCGAACAGTCGTGAGAGTCGCCATGAGTGTCGTGGGTGATACGAGATACACCTTCTGCTTGTGACTTTCAGCAATGACGGTGGGGTGATGGGCATGGAGTTCGCCGTAGACCGCCTCGGAAGGAATGAACATGAGGGCGTTCTCCGCAGTGGAGCGTTCGTCGTCGATCTTCTCGTTGACATACTTGCTCGCGATGTCCTTGATGTGCTTCTTGGTATCGGCAGCAAGCTGCTTGGCAGCCTTGTCGCGTGTGACCTGGTCCTGAGAGGCGAGCATCTCCTGGTACGCCGTGAGCGGGAACTTCGCATCGACTGCAATGGGACCTGGTGGATCCGGGAGCAAGATGAGGTAGTCGACCCTGTTCCCGTTCTTGAGCGGCGCCTGTGCCTGGTACGCGAAGCTTGGAAGCATGGACTCGACCAGGTCCGCAAGCTGCACTTCGCCGAACGCTCCCCGCGCCGGATTGTCGTCAAGCACATGCTGGAGGCTGACAACCTGCTCGGACAGCGCCTTGATGTTGTCCTGAGCCTTGTCGATCGTCTCAAGACGTTCCTTCAAGCCCGCGAGTGACTCGGCGGTCTCCTTCGAGGACGACGCGAGGTTCTTGTTCATCTCTGTTTCGACCTTGCCGAGTCGGTCCGCAAGTGCCTGGGTGAGTTCCGCTTGGGACTTGC
>CBETWC010000178.1:0-4677 GCA_965539925.1 uncultured bacterium | reverse complement strand
AGCGCGCCACCTTCGTGCCATCGGTCCCTTCCTCCCTCCATGCCGTTCGTACCAGCAGTGCCTTGCGCTTTCGGTCTGCCTTGAGATCCACCCGACCGACAAGGTCACCGTCGAGCAGGAAGGGAAGCGTGTAGTAGCCGTACACCCTCTTGGGCTCAGGCACGTAGATCTCGATTCTGTACTCGAAGCCGAAGAGCCGTTCGGCCCGCTCGCGATACCAGGTGACAGGATCAAAGGGACTGAGCAGGGCCGCTCCTTCGATCCTCCTTGGCCGGACGGCCTCGGTGTCGAGGTACACCGGTCCATCCCAACCTCGTACATCAACCTCTTCTATCTCGCCAGACGATGCCATCGCAGAGAGAACTGGGGCAGACCGGGACAGGTTCAGCCTGAAGTAGTCGGCGATGTCAGTCGCTGTTCCGATGCCCTGATGACGAACCGCGTCGCGCAACAAGACTCGGTATGCCTCGTCCTTTGACATGGCGGGAGCATTGAGGTGGGTTGCTTCGATCATGCGCGCGGGCGAGTCGTAAAGCCGGGTGAAGTTGGTGGTTCTCAGCGCCGAGATGTCTCCTCTGGCGAACAGCACTTCGAGAGCAACCTTGCCGGGACCGTACCCCCACCATGGCTCGTTTCGCTGGTTCGGTGCGTCAAGGTCACGAACGGTCAGAGGGCCGTGTTCGTGTACCTGTCGTTCAACATCGCTGAGCAATTCGGGGTGAGCATCGAGAAGGGCCTCTGCGCGTCGCCACACGGTCATCTCATCCATCTTCCATCGCCATCGCGGATACCGGTCAACGGGTAGCACCGCAGCGGCGTGGGCCCAGTACTCGAAATTCTCACCACTCTCGTTCAGCCATCGATCCAGTGCCTCTCTGTCATATGCTCCAAGACGCGAGAAGAACGGCATGTAGTGCGTCCGCACACACACATTGACCGAGTCGAGTTGTACGAGACCAATCGTGTCCATGACGCGCCGGAAGTGCCGCACGTCGACACGCCCTGTCGGTCGATCGCTGTTGAAACCCTGCGCTCCGAGCGCGATCCTTCGCGCCGCATCAATCGGGATTCTCCTCATCGACTCACCTTCGCCATTCCGTCTACGCTACCGGCCATGCTCCGCACTCTGCTCGCCGGCCTCAGGACATTCATCCTTGTACCTCTCTTCCTTGTTTTCACGTTTCTCGTCTCCGCCTTCATCATCGTGTACGGGGCGTTCCGACCCGCATCGCCGGCCCATGACCACGTCGTGAAGCTTTGGGCGTTCCTTTTCCTGCACATTCCACCGGTTCGGATGACGATCGAGGGGCTCGAGAAGGTCGACCCGAACCAGAGGTACGTCGTCGCATCGAACCATCTCTCCCAATACGACATCCCCCTTCTCTTCTGGGCGCTCCCGCTGCATGGTCGGTACCTCTCGAAGAAGGAGGTCTTCAGAATCCCCCTCGTGGGACAGGCGATGCGGACCATCGGGATAATCGAGATCAACCGTGAGAACGGCGGCTCGTCGCGCCAGGCGATCATTGACGGCGTGGAGATAGCCGCTGAGCGGGGGTATTCCCTGCTCGTCTATCCAGAGGGCACCCGCAGCATGAAAGGCGAGCTGCTTCCCTTCCACAAGGGCGCCTTCCGCATCGCCATCGACACAGGACTCCCCCTCCTCCCCGTCGTCATCGAAGGCACCGACAGGGTGAACAAGCCCGGTTCGAAGATCTTCTACCCGGGAGATGCGACGATGCGCATCCTCGATCCGATCGACACCACCGGCATGACGAACAAGGACAACCTCAAGGACCTCGCCACCCAGGTGGAAACTAGCATGAACGCCGTCTACGACGAAATGCGCGAGGAAGGTAGAAGCTAGAAGGTACTCCGCCTCTCCTTTCTGCCTGATACCTGACACCTGACACCTGATATCTGACTCAGTCATACACACCCATCAGATACGTCCTCCCTTCTCTCACCTCACACAGGTATGCCCCAGCAGAAGTGACGATCTGGTAGCGGTCGGACGCACCTTCGCCATCCCACCATCGACCGACCCGGCGCCATGGACCTGCCCATGACAGCACAGGAACCCATCGGCTCCGTAGCCGGACTTGTTCGGGCACCCCCTCCACCCAGGTGACCTCGAAAGGCACAGGCTCGGGTGGTACGAGAGCCGGCGCGGGACTCGGAATGCGGCCGGGCCACGGCGCTTGGATGTCATACTGCAAGGCACCCTGTTCCTCACCCCACCTGGTCCATGACATCTGCTCCCCCGGGTCACGACCACCCTGCGGGTTCGCGACCAGGAGGTTCTCCCGACCGGCAATGGCCTGTACCTCCATGAACGCCCGCTGGGTCTCCTCGAATCCCTTTGCATCCTCCTCGAGCACCATCTGACGACCAGAACCTGAGAGATCAGTCGGCTCGAGACGTAGCGTGACGAGGCCACCTCTGATCCCCGCCGAGACGCCTTCGATCCAAGATCGCAGCTGCCAGCGCACCCGCTCGGCAAGACTCCGCTCGGTGAATGGGTCCGCGTTGCGCCATGTTCGATGTTGTTCGGTGCCGTCTGCTGCAGTCGCAGTCACCACGACGCGGTGTGGCGCAACACCGTGGGGCGACAGGTTCACGACAAGCCGATGAGCAAGGTTGCGTGCCGCAAAGGCTGCCTGTTCGAAGTCCTCAAGGGGAGGGTCGAAATGTGAGAGAACAGTCAGGTCTTCGGGAATGTCTCTCGAGACAGTGTTCCGATCGTGGCCCCGTGCCCTGCGATGCGCTTCAAGGCCCACCCGGCCGAAACGGGAGAAGATCGCGTCTCGCGGCAGCTCTGCAACGGACCCGAGCGTGGTGATACCCAGCCAACGGAACGTTGCAGCAAGATCATCACTGCCGAGGCTTGCCACATCGAGGCTTGCCACGAATGCTCCATCATCCTCGACGATGTGCCTCGGCTTGGACCGAGTTGTCTGACGCACTGCGTGGTAGGAAGCGAAAGGACCAGCAGCAAGTCCTATCCGGCGGTCCCCCCCGAGAGCATCCAGCTCCTTGTCTATGCGGTCACAGAGAGCCTCCTCTCCCCCGTAATAGGCAACAGCCCCAGAGACGGGAATGTACACGATGCCCGGCTCGGCCACTTCGACGCGAGGGACAAGCGACTCGATGATCTGCACCACGGGCTCGAACCGTGCCATCTCGGTGCCCAGATCCTGGACGATGGTGGTCACCGCTGGGCAGATTGCCTCAGCTGAGCGACGCGACATACCCACACTCACGCCATGGGCGGATGCAGCTTCGTTGCAAGCAACGACCCTGTTGTCCTGTCCCACCGCCTGGGCGGGGTCACCCGGTGAGATGTCTGGTTGTCTGAGCGCCCATGTGGGATACCACACGCAGATCGTTCGTTCCATCGTCCTCTACTTCGATCGTGCGCACCATGCCCCTTGTTGCCTTCCCGGATGCAACAAGGAGAGTGCGACGGTTCGTCAGATTGCCGTGGCCGGCTCCTGTGCCTTCCCACAGGACCTCACGAGCTTCAAGATTGAGATGTGCCACCCCTGCGGGAAGCCTTCCCATGACCGGACGAAGTACCAGAGGGGTTCGCTTGGCCCGTGCCTTGGCAGCGAGCTTGAACAACGCCTGATCCTGCAAGCCAACGGGTATCTCTGCATACACGCCACGGACGCCATCAAGCAGTGTTGCAACGATGCGACTCCACGACACGATGTCTGCGGAGCGAACCACAACGAGCCGCTCCGGAGCAATCCCCATCTCCCATGCAGCCATCGGGCTTGCCCACCCGCGGACATCGACATACACAAGGGAACCACGCGCTGCGTAGGGAGCGAGAAGAGACATTCCGATACGGGTGAGTCCTGATCCGGGGACACCTGTCAATCCTGCGATCTGCCCCGGGGCAAGACTCAGCACATCACCGACCTGATCTGAATCTGGCCTCAGAAGGGTCGACGAATCGACCAGATGTTCAAGCGTGGCGACCACTGCTGGTGTCCTCTCATGACCTCACACCAGCGTGCGCCCTCCGCCGGAATGTCATGATAGTCGAACATACGTTCGATTGCAATACGACATACGATGGACGACATACGACCAAGGACGCTTCCTTCCGGAATCTGGAGTCTGGAATCTGGTATCTGGTATCTGAGGTGTATTCTGGGTGTCAGAGCTCTCCCCTAGCAGAAGGAGCACTGAACGTGACCGTAGCGAAGGTGATTGAGATCACGTCTACTTCCCCCGGATCCTTCGAGGATGCCATCCGAAAGGGCATCTCCAAGGCTCAAAAGAGCATCGACGGAATCCGGGGAGCCTGGATCTCGGAGCACAAGGTCGAACTCGCAGAAGATGGAACAATCAAGAATTTCCGTGTCGATATGAAGCTGACCTTCGTTCTCGACGATTAGTAATTCATCACAGCAGTAACGCGAAAGAGGCCCCGGAGCGATCCGGGGCCTCTCTCTTTGACTTGCTTGTGGTCTCTAGAGACCCGACTCGAAGTCTTCTTCGAAGCTCACGACCTTGCGGCCCGGCTTGTCTGCAGGCTTGTCGTCACGATTCCGGTCACGGTCACGGTCACGGTTGCGATCGCGGTTGCGACCCCCGTTCCCACGATCCGAACGACCACCACGATCGTCGCGGCGCTCGCCGCGATCGTCGCTCTTCTTCTCCTGTGGA
>CBETWC010000177.1:0-4680 GCA_965539925.1 uncultured bacterium | reverse complement strand
CCAGAGATGGCCTTCGCGAACCACCTCGACAACCGTACGGAAGGACAACGCATTCACAACCGAGATTCCCACACCGTGGAGGCCTCCAGAGACCTGATACGCACCCGAGTCGAACTTCCCTCCGGCATGAAGCGTGGTCATGACCGTGGTGAGCGCAGCATCGCCTGTCGTCTTGTGCTTCGCGACGGGGATCCCTCGTCCGTTGTCCCTGACGCGCACGCCACCATCGGCAAGGAGAGCCACGTCAATACGCGTGCAGTAGCCCGCCATGGCTTCATCCACAGAGTTGTCCACAACCTCCCAGATCAGGTGATGCAGTCCGCGCGGACCAGTGGAACCGATGTACATCGCGGGGCGTCGACGCACGGCCTCGAGGCCCTCGAGAACCTGGATCGAGTCCGCACCATAGGACGCGCTTGCGGAAGGCTTTGCTTTGCTCACGGGGCTCCTTACGCTCGCCGCAGCAGCGAGGTTTCAGCGTCTGATGACAGTCATGTAACTATAGTCGAAAACCGGGCGGAAACCCTTATTTCACAAGACTTTTTCGGGTTTTCATGATCTCGAAACTCGGAGCTTCACCGAGGTCACGAGATCATCCCCGAACTCCTCAGAGATGGCACCCACCAGCGCCTGGATTTGGTACTTCAACAACGTCGCGGCAGTGCCGTTCTCGACCTCCACAAGCAGGGTGTTGTCACGCACGCCAATGGGTGTCGCAACCTCGGCCCAGTCGTCGGGCACGACCTCGACCCAGCGCTCGATGAGGGCACCTTGGCGGACGTCGATACTCACGGAAGCTTTCTCTATGACCGAGCCGAGCACATCGCTGATCTCGGTGGGCTCTCTCCGATTTCCGTATCTCAGGTACTTGGCTCTCATGTGGTGTCTCTCTTCATGACACGCTCCCATCTTTCACCGACCAACGGCGTCCTCTGATCGGAACCTCATCATCTCTCGCGGTAGTGACAAAAACCTGACCGGACTCGATGAGGGACACAACCCTGTGCGCCCTCTCGCTGTCGAGTTCCGAGAAGACATCATCGAGGAGAAGGATCGGCTTGTGGTCCCTGACCTCTTCGATGATGCGGTAGGCGCCGATCCGCAGCGCAAGAGCGGCCGTCCTCTGCTCGCCCTGGGATGTCCTCGTCCTCGTCGGTCTTCCATCGAGAAGGAGATTCGGTTCGTCCCGATGTGGGCCAACCGTCGTCGTGCGCACCTCCATGTCCTTCGCTCTCTTCGCGAGAAGGGTCGACATCAGGGACTCCCTCAGCTCTTCGAAGCTGCCTGCGTTCTCAGACCCCCAGGTGGAGCGATATGCCCACGTCAGGGTCCCCTCACCACCAACGACCGAATATGCGCTCTGTAGGGGTTCCTGGAGGGCCACAGCGAGGGTTCTGCGATGGAGCAGTACCTTGGCACCTGCATCAGCGAGGCGTTGGTCCCAAACATCGAGAGTCACCGGATCCGTGTACCTGCCCTCCTGTTTCAGGAGTGCATTGCGCTGACGGACAGACCTCTCATACTCGGTGAGGTCCTGGCCGGCCTGGGGCCACAACCTCGAGGCAAGATCGTCGAGATACTCCCTCCTCACCGCAGGGCCTCTCTTGATCACATCGAGATCATCGGGCACAAAGGCAACGATCGGCACGGTCAGCAGGACATCCCTGAGCCTCTTTGGCTTCTTCCCATTGATGAGAACCGTCCGGCGTCCCTCGGTGGGCAGCTCACATTCGACCTTTGTCTCGGTTGCGCCTCCCCCGATCCCCGCTCGGACCACCGCGGCGTCAGCTCCCTCTCGCACGAGTGCCACATCGGGCACACCCCTGAAGGACCTCATCATGCCTGCGTAGCCAATGGCCTCGAGAATGGAGGTCTTGCCGGCGCCGTTGTCCCCAACGAGGATATTCACTCCCTCTGTTGGCTCGAACCGGAGAGACTCGTAGGGCCGGAATTCCCTTAGCTCCAACCACGAGAGGTGCATGTCACCTCACAGACGAACAGGCATCAACAGGTACTGGAAGTCCTTCTTCTCTGCTCCGAGCAGGAGACCCGGCTTGAGAGGGTCACTCGTCTCGATGACAACCTTCTCATCGTTCACTGCATTGAGGCCGTCAGTGAGATACCGGGTGTTGAACGCGATCGTCATGTCATCACCGATGTACTCACCCTCGAGTAGCTCGGTCGCCTCACCAACCTCCTGGCGGATCACGCTGAGCTCGACTCCGCCAGAGTGCATTGCAAGACGCACAGGGATGTGGTCTTCTGCCACCAGTGCCGCCCTGCCGACTGCTTCGAGGAATGCAGCCTTTTCGACCGTGAGCCGATTCGTGTGGGCTTCGGGGAGGAGTTGTCTGTAGTTCGGGAACGTCGCGTCGATGATCCGGACGGTCAGTCGTCCTTGGTTCGTCACGAAGGAAGCCTCACGGTCCCCCAGAGCGACTGTCATCGGACCCGCACCGACCGTGCGACCGAGTTCACGTAGGGCGCGATACGGAACCAACTTCGATCCCTCTGTCGAGACCCCCTCGACATCTCTCACACTCAGGCGATACGAATCCGTTGCGACGAGACGAAGCGAGTCACCATCTCCTTCGAAGAGCACTCCGGTCAGCGTCGGCCTCGCATCATCAGTCGATGCCGCGACGCCGACTTGCGTGAGGGCCTCGATGAGTTGTGCACCGTCTACCTTGATCCCACCTTCGATGGCGGTGTCTGTGATCTTCGGATAGTCGTCCACTGCCATCTCGCGAAGCTTGAACCGTGGACCCCCACCGGTGATCTCAACCTGGCCGTCGTTCGATGCCAGGGTCACAGCACCGGGGGGAAGCTTGCGCACCGCCTCAGCAGCGAGTTTTGCCGGGATGACCGTTCTGCCTTCCTCGGTGACCTCGACATCGAGGTACGTCCTCACCGTGATTTCGTTGTCGGTCCCGGTGACTGTCAGCTTTCCACCCGAGACTTCACAGAGGATGCCCTGGAGGATCGGAAGCGGTGAACGCGTGCCTACCGCCCTACTGGCCCTCACCAGTACGTCGGCCAGGTCGTCTCGTTCTGCTCTGATTCGCACTTGTTCTTCCCCTGCTGTTGTTACTGCTGATTATTGATAAAAGAGAGTAGTGGTAGTAGTAGGCCCTGTGGATTGTGGATAGGTCCGCGAAAACGTTGGTACGTGGGCGTTTCTGCATCCACAGCCAATGTTGATAGATGAGCAGTTGTCCACGTTGCGCGAATCACCGTCGGCACGGCTGTGGAGAACTGTCATGTTGTCCTCAACTGTTGTGTGATCTCGGAGACCTCATCGAAAACGGCCTTATCCGACTGGATGAGGCCTGTGATCTTGTCGACCGCGTGCATCACCGTCGTGTGATCCCTCCCACCGAAGGCAGCACCGATCTTTGGCAATGAGAGACCTGTGTGCTCCCTACAGACGTACATGGCAACCTGCCTCTGTCGCGCCAAGGGCTGTTTTCTCGAGGCTCCGATCATCTCGGTTTGAGGGATCTCGTAGTACTGCGAAACGGTCGAGATGATCGATTCTGCAGTCAGAGGAGTCGATGCCTGGAGGCCCACAACATCACGCAGGACATTGGTGGCGAGGTCAAGGGTCACTTTCTCGTTCGTGAGCGTGGAGAAAGCTGTCACCCGGGTGAGGGCACCCTCCAACTCCCTGATGTTGTCAGAGATGTTCTCTGCAATGAACTCCAGGACCTCGGGAGGGACGGGTGTGGGATTGGCAGCGGCGTTCTTTCGGAGAATAGCGAGGCGTGTCTCGACGTCTGGGCTCTGAATGTCGGTTGTGAGGCCCCATTCGAACCTGCTGCGCAGGCGGTCTTCGATCGTCCGGAGCTCCTTGGGTGGCCGGTCAGACGAGATCACCATCTGGTTTCCCGCTTCGTAGAGCGAGTTGAACGTATGGAAGAATTCCTCGAGAACCTGCTCCTTGCCTTCAAAGAACTGAACATCATCGAGAAGGAGGAGGTCAACCTTGCGGTAGCGCGACTTGAAGTCATCCATCCGTTTGCGTCGGATCGAATTGATGAACTCGTTGAAGAAGGACTCCGAGGTGATGTAGCGAATGACGCTTCTCGGATCGAGTTCGAGACGATGTCGGCCGACAGCGTGGAGGAGGTGGGTCTTCCCAAGTCCTGCGCCTGCGTAGATGAACAGCGGGTTGTAGTGGCGTCCCGGTTGTTCTGCAACGGCTTGAGCTGCTGCATGTGCGAACCGGTTGGACGGTCCGACCACGAAGTTCTCGAACGAGTACCTTGCCACGAGGTTCGAAGTGTTGACACGAGAGTCGCCCCCACCGATGGGAGTCGGCGGTGAAACGTCGAGACGTGGCTGAAATGGTGTGGGGGAGGTCGCTTCGACAACAGCGGGTTGGTTCGTAACGGTGATCATCACGTCGAACGGCTCGGGCCACACCGACCCTGCGATCTCGCGGACCTGATGCGTGTAGTTGTCGCGTACCCAGGTCGCGTTGAAGTGGTTCGGTGCGACGAGGTGGAGGCCAGCGTCTTCGAATGAGGCAGAGAGCGGTTTGATCCAGGTCTCCCACTTGGCCACACCGATCACATCGCGCAATCTGCTGTGGAAAAGATCGATCTGTGAATCCACCGTCTCTGCTGGGGCCTGTGTGACTCCCACGAGTATCGTCTCCTAAGCCAAGCTGAAAAACTG
>CBETWC010000176.1:0-4692 GCA_965539925.1 uncultured bacterium | reverse complement strand
GGGGGGACCGTGAGCCTGCGAACCCGGTACGGCACGACCTCTTGCGTTCAGCGTCTCGCGTCTGTCGATGGGTTACTGGTGGCGTGCTGCTTGAGGCTCGGAGGCTCGCACCCCCTCCTGAAGGGAGGACAATCCGCAGGTCACCTGCCGACCTCGTGGATTGGGAATCAAAGGGGGACGCTTGGTGGTGGCAGGCCCTCCCATCGGGGATGTTCCCCATGGCGCGCGGCATGCTCTTTCGCGTACGATGGGGTCATGCCGGAGCGGACCGTCGAGAGCAGCATCGAGCCGATCGAGAACATCTTGCTCAAGATCATGCTCGCCTTCCGCATCCTTGGTTGGGTGTGGCTCCTCCTCCTCGTCATCGCTGCACTGCTGACCGACCCCGGAGCCAATCGCACAATCGTCATCGCCATGGCGGGCGGAAGCTTCATCTGGACGATCTTCACCGTGTGGATGGCACGTGATCAGCAGAGGGTCAAGAGCATTCCTTTCGTGATCGCTGACGGTCTCGTTGTCCTCCTGGTCGCGAACGCCTCCTACTACGCGGGTGCGTCGAGCCTTCTCCATGGCGGCTTCCCGATCTCTTGGCTCGCAGTCGTGGCCTACGCGACAAGCGTTCGCTGGACGCTCGGAGCTGCCGCATTTCTGTTCCTCAACCAATGGATAGGTATGGAACTCGAAGGTTCGCGCAACACGGCAGACCAGGTCGGCGCGATCGTGTTCTTCGTCTACGGCGGAATCGTGGGCTACGGGTTCGACCTCATCCGCGAAAGAGATTGTCTACGCCGTCTTGCCAACAAGGAACTCGCCACAGAGAGGCGGCGCCAGATTCGCCACAGCGAACAACTCGCACTCGCCGACCAACTTCACGATTCCGTTCTCCAGACGCTGCACGCGATTCGTGTGGCTCCCGATGATGCCGAACAGGTGACGTTCGTTGCACGCAAGCAGGAACGCGAACTACGTCGCACGATCCACTCTCTTCGTTCCGAGTACGACAACCCCTTTGTGACGGCAATGTTCGCTGCCAGGGATGACGTCGAAGATCTCTACCGAATCGAGATCGACATGGTGTGCTCCCACGACACCGAAATGACCGCCGGACTCACGGGACTGGTCGAAGCAACAAGAGAAGCAATGGTGAATGCTGCCAAGCACTCTGGTTCGGACGTCATCCTCGTCTACTGCGCCTCGGAGAGGGACGAGGTCACCGTATTCGTGCGCGACAAGGGCGAGGGGTTCGACTACGCCGCCTCAACAGGCGGATTCGGGATCGAGAACTCGATCATGCGGCGGCTCGAATCGATCGGAGGTGCAGCTTCGATCCAGTCCACTCCAGAATTCGGAACAGAGGTCAAGATGACCGTACCAAAGGGGGTCTGAAGCCATGGTGAGCATCTATCTCGTAGATGACCATGACACGGTTCGAGCGGGGACGAAGTCGTTCCTCTCGGAATTCGACATCGTCGGTGAGGCCGACAACACAGCCGACGCGATCAGCGGCATCATCGAAACAAGGCCCGACGTCGCGCTTATCGACGTTCACATTGACATACCTCGCGGAGGGGCACAGGTCGTGTCCGCGGTGAAGAGCGCAGCACCGGAGGTCAAATGCCTCGCCTTCACGGTGTCGACATCTCGCAGCGACGTTGCCATGCTCCTGGCCGCAGGAGTGGACGGATACATAACCAAGTCGACATCGGGCAAGGACCTCCCCGGGGTTGTCTACGAGGTCATGGACGGTGGCACTCCGGTTTCGCGTGAGGTTGCCGGTCACCTTCTCGACATCGATTCCGCCGCTGAACAGATCAGCCTGATCGATCGTCTCACGCCTCGCGAACGTGAAGTCGTGCTGCACATCGCACGCGGGTACACCTATCGGGAGAGTGCGTCCAAGTTGGGTATGCGGGTCAAGACGCTCGAGACCCACATGTCACACATCTTCGAGAAGCTCGGCGTGGCCACACGCTCCGAACTGTCATTCCTGGCCTACGAGACAGGCATGGTCGATCCATCCGAAGGACGCGTGTAGCGCTGGGCGTTTGGCGTTTGGCGTTCAGAGATCCGGTCGCACCACGATGAACGCCCAACGACAAACGCTGAACGCTCTACGCCAGTTCGTTGGTGACTACGTCAGCGATCGAGCCGGCAACGGTGGTTGCTTCGGACTTGGTTGGCGCTTCGACCATCACCCTGATGAGCGGCTCGGTACCAGACGCCCGGACGAGCACACGACCCCTGCTACCAAGTTCGCGCTCGGCCGCGGCCGTCGCCTTGTTGATCAGCGTGTTCTCCTGCCAGCCGTTCTTGGAACGAACCTTGACGTTCGAAAGCACCTGAGGGAGTTCGGACATCACGGTGCGAAGCTCTCTGAGCTCCTTGCCAGTGGAAGCGATGACCTCCATCAGTCGGAGCGCCGTGCGGAGCCCGTCTCCGGTCGAACGATCCTCAAGGAGGATGTGACCTGACTGTTCTCCTCCGACGACCGCGCCCGACTTGCGCATGGCGTCAACGACGTTGCGATCGCCGACCGGCGTGACGACCACGTCGATGCCGAGCCGTTCCATCGCTTGGATGAAGCCCAGGTTCGACATGACCGTCGCAACAACAGTGTTCTTCTGGAGCTTGCCCCGCTCGAGTTGCCACTTGGCGAATATCGCCATGATGACATCGCCATTGACGACCTCGCCATCCTCATCGACCGCGATCAATCGATCTGCGTCGCCGTCGAACGCCAGGCCGACCAACCCGTTGGCTGCCTTCGCGACCGCCTCGGGGTGTGTGGCCCCCACTCCATCATTGATGTTCATGCCATCAGGGGTGTCAGCGATCACCTTCACGGTGGCACCGACCTTGTTGAACAGATACGGGGCCGCGGCGAACGCGGCACCATTGGCGGTGTCGATGACGAACTCGAGGCCGTTCATCGAGTAGGACACCGTTCGGCTGACCTTCTCTGCGTACCGCTCGATCGCGTCAGACATCACGGTCTGGATTCCGATCTTGGCGCCTACAGCCCTGAGATAGGGACGGTCATCGAAGAAACGCTTCTCGATGGCGCGTTCGCTGTCATCGTCGATCTTGGCGCCGTCCCTGGCGAAGAACTTGATGCCGTTGTCCTCAGCGGGGTTGTGCGAAGCCGAGATGACGACGCCATACGTTGCGGCCGTGTCCCTGGCAAGCCGAGAGACCGCACCGGTCGGGATGATCCCGAGATCAACGACATCGATCCCGACAGAGTTGAAACCCGAGGCAACAGCAGATGAGAGCATCGGTCCTGACCTTCGAGTATCGCGACCGATGACAACGTGTCCCGAGACGTGCTCTCCCGCCGCGCGAGCAAGATCGAATGCAATGTCGGGGGTCAACTCGGAGTTCGCGCTACCGCGAACACCATCAGTTCCGAAGAGACGTTCTTGTTCAGTTCCCATGCAGTGTGATCCCCCGTCGACTACGCGTCAGGTTGGGAGTTCAGACTAACGCTTGGTGAACTGAGGAGCCCGGCGCGCCTTGCGCAGACCGTACTTCTTGCGCTCGACCTTGCGTGAGTCCCTTGTCAACATGCCCTCTTTCTTGAGAGCGCCGCGAAGCTCAGGATCAAGTTCGATCAGTGCACGTGCGATGCCGAGACGGAGCGCATCGCTCTGCCCGGTTGTCCCACCGCCATGAAGCGTGGCATTGATGTCGTAGCGGCCTTCGAGGTCAACAACCTTGAATGCCTCATGAGCACGACGGCGTAGCTCCGGATCGGTGAAGTAGTCGTCCATCGTGCGACCGTTGAGCTTGTACTCGCCAGTGCCGTCATAGATACGGACACGAGCAACCGAGGTCTTACGACGGCCGGTTGTTTGGACGAGTGGCTTCGGGTTTGCCATCAGGCTTCGGCCTTTCGATACTTGAGTTCCATGGGCTGCGGGCTCTGCGCCTGGTGCGGATGGTCCGGACCGGCATACACCTTGAGCTTCGTGAGCATCTGACGCCCAAGACGGTTCTTCGGCAGCATGCCCTTCACTGCCTGTTCGACAAGACGCTCAGGATGCTCCTTTCGGACCCGTTCGAGCGTGTCGGCGCGCAGACCTCCGGGATATCCCGAATGGCTGAAATAGACCTTGTCGGTCTCCTTGTTGCCCGACACGTACACCTTCTCGGCGTTGACAACAATGACGAAGTCGCCACCGTCGACGTGGGGTGCGTATGTTGGCTTGCTCTTGCCACGCAGGACCTGCGCAACTTCCGACGAAAGCCTTCCAAGCGGTGCGTCCGCGGCGTCAATGACGTACCACAAGCGCTCGATATCACCCGGCTTGGGCGAAAACGTTCTCTGCAACTGTGCCTTCATGAGGTAACTATCCCGGTAAATGGCGTCAGGAAACAGCTCCCGGCTGGGAGCGAATCCGTATGGTATCGGTTCCGTGATGTAATGGCCAACCAACTTTGGTTAGTCTCGCGGAGGGAGGAACCACGTTGGATTCTATCGAGTTCTCAGACATCGAAGCAGCCCGTGTCCGCGGTGAGAGCGTTGTGCTCACTACGCCGACGCTGCATTCGCAGTCCTTCTCCAGGATGCTCGATGCAGACATCTGGCTGAAGGCGGAGAGCCTCCAACGTACCGGCTCGTTCAAGATCAGGGGTGCCATGAACGCCCTGTCCCTGCTGGATGCAGCCGAGAAGGCAGCAGGCGTGGTCGCA
>CBETWC010000175.1:0-4695 GCA_965539925.1 uncultured bacterium | reverse complement strand
TCAGCCCCGGACGAGTGCCCTTGCGAAGAAGAGAAGGTTCGCCGGTCGTTCTGCGAGGCGCCTGGTGAGATACGGATACCACGCCTCACCGTAGGGAACGTAGATCCGCATCTCATGACCCATTGCCACGAGTTCTGCTTGTCTGTCCCTGCGTACGCCGTAGAGCATCTGGAACTCCCACGGCTCCGAACGGCCCTTGGCCGCCACGAGTATCTTCGCCAGACGAGCATCGTCGTGGCTCGCAATGGCTGGCTTTGCTCCCGAAGATCCCATGAGGGTGGATCCCAGATCATCGAAGGATTCGTCGACCTCACCGCCCTGGTACGCGACCTCGCCCGGTTCGGCGTACGCGCCCTTGCAGAGACGGATGTGGCCCCCGAGCGGGATGATGCGCTTGAGGTCATCTGCGGTTCGCATGAGGTAGGACTGCACCGCAATACCGAGGTTGCCGTGCTTTCTCTGGGCAGCCTCGTACAGGTCGATGGTTGCTTCCGTGTGCTCGGACTCCTCCATGTCGATCGTCACGGTCGTGCCAGCGGCAAGTGCAGCCGCTGCTATCGCTTCCAGGTGAGCGGCGGCGACGTCGTTGTCAAGTCCCATTCCCAGTTGCGTGAGCTTGATCGAGATGTTGGCGTCAAGCCCGTGCTTGGCGATCTCGACAGCACAGGCGAGGTAGTCATCCTTTGCTTTCGTGGCCTCTTCGATGTTCGCGACATGCTCCCCGAGATGATCGAGGGACACCGTCATGCCCTGTGCATTGAGTTCTTCAGCAACTCTGACCGCGTCGGCGAGCGTGTCACCTGCCACGAAGCGTTTCGCCACTGCTCGGCCTGCGGACGTGTGCGCGACAAGTCTCTTGGTCACCGAGCGTTCAGTTACCGCAAGCACGGCCGAGCGGATCATCGGTCGGAAACCTTCTCTCCGAGTTCCCTTGACCGGTTGGCTGCAGCACGCACGGCGTTCTCGAGCAATGCCCTGAAACCGCCATCCTCAAGGACGTGCATCGCTGCAGCGGTGGTCCCTCCCGGCGACGTGACTTCACCTCTGAGCCTGAAAGCCGATTTGTCCGACGTCGACAGCAGTTCGCCTGCTCCTCGCACGGTTTGATGAACCAACTTCTCTGCCGCGTGATGGGGAAGACCCTCTCGGATAGCTGCCTCGATGAGAGCCTCAGCCATCAGGAAGACGTAGGCGGGACCCGTACCGGATACAGCAGTGACGGCATCGAGCAGATCCTCGGACACTTCGATGGTCTCACCAACGGCACCGAGGACCGAACGCGCGCGCTCAGCATGCGCCTCGTCAGCAGAGGAGCCGACCGTGTAGGCGGTTATGCCGAGATCAACAGCAGAAGGTGTGTTCGGCATTGCACGGATGACCGGCACACCCGGCAACGCGTCCTCGAAAACAGCGACGGGCACGCCCGCGGCGATCGACACGACTACCTGGTCGGACGTCACAAGGTCAGCGATCTCAGCGAGGACCGTCGGCACATCTCTCGGCTTCACCGCCACGATCAGCACACCACGACCTTGGGCTGCCTCGGTCAGAGACTGGGTGGTTCTGGCCCCGGTGGAGTATTCGAGGTCCTTGACACGCTCCGCACGGCGGACGGCAAGGGCAAGGTCTTGAGGCTCCCATCCGGCACGAAGTAGACCGTGGGCAAAGATCTCACCCATCGAGCCGGCACCGAGGATCGCAACAGTTGGTCGTGTCATGTGAGGGACATTATCGCAGCGTTGAAGCGCTGGGCCATGGCGTCGTCGAATCCGACAAGTCGAACCGACCGAATCTCGCTCTCCACGCTCGACAGGTACTCCGAAGCACCCTCAGCGATCACAACCGCTGCCTCCGACGGCGGATAGCCGTATATGCCCGCGGAGATGGCGGGCATTGCAACGGACCGGACCTCGATCTCTGCTGCCGCGTCGAGCGCAGCGAACACGGCTGCGGCGAGGAGTTCCTTGTTCTCCTGACCTTCGCTGAAGATGGGTCCCGCGACATGAATGACGTACGTGGATGGCATGTGCCCTGCCGAGGTAAGGGCAGCCACGCCGGGCTCAAGCGGGCCATACGTGGAAATCCAGTCGCGTGACTCCTCATCGATGGTGCTACCGCCAGCCCGAGCGATCGCAAGAGCGATGCCCCCGCCGTGCATGAGCGAGTTGTTGGCCGCGTTCACGACTGCATCAACTGGCATGACTGTGATGTCGCCCCTAAGAGCAGTGATGGTCGATTCGCCGAATCGTGCGGCCCCCCACGCTGTGGCAGGGATGTCGATGGTCTCCCAAACGAGTTCGTCGCCGCGATCGACATCGAGTCCTGTCGTCCAGTAGGCAGTCGAGGCCGATCCCTCCAGATCGATGCCGCTCTCGTGGGCAACAGTCACGACCTGCGCGGCCACGGCCTCGGATGGATCCACAAGAGTCGTTCCATCTGGCAAACGCGCGGCAATCTCGTCCCTGATGATCGGATAGTGAGTGCATCCGAGCACCACAACATCTGCTCCCGCGGCAAGTACCGGCGCGAGGAGCTCATCGAGCAGTTCACCGACGGGTTGATCTTGTTCAATGGCCGCAGCAAGCCCTGGACAGGGTTGTTCAACAACCGATACATCGGATGCGTGTCTCCCGACGAGGCTGCGGAAGAGCTCCCCTTGGAACGTGGCGCCGGTTGCAAGCACGGCGATCGTGCCGTTGGTCGTCATCTCTGTTGCTGGCTTGACGGCTGGCTCCATGCCGACGAAGGAGATCTCGGGCAGTGTCTCTCGGAGGTGGTGCAACGCAGCCGCTGAGGCCGAGTTGCAGGCGATCACGATCTCGGAGACACCTGCGGATTCGAGATATCGAGCAAGGAGCTCCGTGCGAACCCGTACCTCTTCGAGAGTCCTCTCTCCGTAGGCACCGAACGCATGGTCTGCCACGTAGATGAGGTCAGCCCAAGGGGCACGTTCGCGCACACGGTCGAGCACAGTTGTGCCACCGATGCCTGAGTCGAAGACCGCGATACTCGCCATGGCAGGAAGATAGGCGACCGCGGAGAATCGACGGTTGCCTGGTCAAGTCTCTAGCCGTCGTACCGGTTCCGATGGACCAGTGCTTCGAGCGGCTTGCGACCGCCCATCTTCGTGGCACCAGATCCCGCGGCTGGATATCCAATGGCCACGGCGTAGCGGCAGCGGGTTCCCTCGGGCAATGCAAGAACCGCTGAGGCAATCTCCTCACGATGCAACGTGACGGGACACGTCGCCAGCCCGATGGCATCTGCCGCGAGCATGATGTTCTGGGCAAGACGCCCCGTGTCGAACTCGTAGCCCTCCGGCTCCTGGACAAGGCAGATCACCGCTGGTGCGTTCTGCACCGGGACCATGAAGTCTCCGGCCTCACAGAGCTGCTCTTTCACCTGAGGATCATCGATAACGACGAAGGCCCAGTTCTGCCGATTCTTCGACGACCCCGTCCACCGGGCCGCCTCGAGCACCGCGGCAAGATCAGCTTCCTCGACAGCTCGCTCATCGAACTGCCTGATGGCACGCAACGCCAAGATGGCGTCATATCGATCATTCATGGAACCCACGCTAGCAAACGTATTCGGTTGCCAAGGGTGGGGGAGATTCCCTAGGGGCAGGTCCCGATACCCCGACGAGCCTCCGTGCCAGATACTGCTCGTGAACGGACGACTCACGTCTGGCTGAGCAGGAGGAAGAGATGCGACGCATCATCACCACTATGGCGGTAACCCTGATGGTCATCGCGACATTCGCAACCCCGGCCCTAGCCGCTGAACCCGACGGCCCGATTCACGTCGCCCTCGGCGACTCTGTGGCTGCAGGATCAGGAGCAAACAATTCGAACACGGCATACGTCCACAGGCTGAACCGCTATCTGCACTCGGTGGACTGCACGGAGGATGCCGTTGAGGCCTGCCCGCATGTGCAGCTGATCGACTACAGCGTCGGCGGCGCCAAGAGCAGCGACCTGATCGCTGTGCAACTGGGTCCAGCGGTGGCCGAGATCACGGCACGGCAGTCCGACGGAGATCCCGGCAACAACGTGGAGTTCATCACCGTCACGGTTGGCGGCAACGATCTGTTCGAGCCGGTCATTGCGGCCTGTGGGACAGGAGTCGGTACCGACTGTGTGACCACGATCACCAATCTGTTCACTGAATATCAGTCGAACCTCGCCACGATCCTGGGTACGTTGCGGGCCGTGGCTCCTGACGCCGAGATCGCGATCATGACGTACTACAACCCGCTCGGCACTTGCAGCCTGTCAGGTCTGGCGCCCCTCGCGGACCTCGTCCTCGAAGGTGGTGGCGGTCTCCCATACGGACTGAACGACATCATCCGAGGCGTCGCTTCCGGAGTCGGCGGCATCACCGTGGTCGAGACCTATGGCCTGTTGGGCAACGATGACTTCGTCGGCGGCGACGACTGCCTCCATCCCGACGACAGCGGACATCTCAAGATCGCCAAGGCATACCGAAAGGCGATGTCCTAACGACTCGTCAGAGTCAAGCAGATTGACGGGATTGAGCCCGGCGGCTCGCATTGCGAGTCGCCGGGCTCAATCCCGTCGTGGCGAATGGCTCTTCGTAGGCCTCTCCCACAGGATCGTCCTCCCTTCAGGGAGGACGAAAGACGAGACCTCCGAGTCGTACTACGTCATTCGTACTACGTACTTCGTCATTCGT
>CBETWC010000174.1:0-4696 GCA_965539925.1 uncultured bacterium | reverse complement strand
CACCCTTGTGCTCGACAACCGTGACGATGTTGCCCACACGCTCGGCAATTGGTACGTGCCGCCGAACACGGTCCGTCGGTTCGAACTGCAGCCGGCTTATGGCGGATTCTTCGCCTGCTCCCTGCACCCATCCGGTGGGGTGACCCTTGACATCCAGCCCAGGGATTATGACTTCTCAATCATTGCTTCTGTTGTGTTCGGGTTCGGTACCGCCGTGGGGATCATCCTGTGGATCGGTCTGAACGTCATGCGGTCCCTCGATCACGAACCAGACCTGTCCGAGTACCTCGGTTCGAACAAGGTAGAAGGTAGAAGGTAGAAGGAGCGGATAGCGAATTCCGCTCCTCTTGCGTGGTTGTGATAGCTCTTGGAATGCGGGTGCGGTTCCTGCGTTGTACCAGCGACGCAAGGAGAGACCATGGCAATTCCACAGCTGCCGAGTGACTGGCAAGAGACCCGGACAACCCTTCAGGCCTATGGACAGGCGCTCACAGCCATCCCCAGGGCGGCAGGGACACCAGACGTCAGGTGGACCCATGTCGCGATGGCCGTTGAGTCGACTGGCTTGGCTACGGCACCGACGCCTCTTGCAGATGGCACGGACCTCGTCGGAACGATCGATCTCACAACCCATGAGATCGTCATCACGGCCGGTGACGATGTCGAGCGAATCGACATCAGCAGCGGACCTTCTCCTGTCTCGGTCGGTGAGGCAATGCTCGCCGTCGCCTCGCGGCACGGGTCCGATATCGACGCGGAAAAGGACCGCTTCGGAGCCTCGGACCAACTCCCTTACAACGCCGAACACGCCGGTGCGTTCTTCGCTGCGGCCGCATATGCGGCTACCGCCTTCGAGAAGATGAATGCCTCCATCACCGGTGAGGTCTCCGGCCCGCACCTGTGGCCCCACGGCTTTGACATTGCAACCGAGTGGTACTCGGACAAGAAGGTGCCCCACGGCGATAGTGAGGCCTCGGCCCAGATCGCGGTCGGGTTCTATCCATCGAACGAGTCGTATTTCTACGCCAATCCCTGGCCATACGAGGAGAGCTGGGGCGAAACTCCACCCGTCGAGGGCAGCCGGTGGCACTTCGAGGGTTGGCAGGGAGCGGTTCTCCCGCCCGAGAATGTTGATGAGAGCGACATCGTCGCCTTTGGAACAGCGGTGCATGAACTGGCGAAGGACGCCCTCAGCAGCTGATCGATCCGCCAGACAGCTCGGGCCGATGTCCGGGGGCAGCCGCGGTATGCTGCCTCATGGTCTTTCCGCTTCCTCTCAACCGATGGCGTTCACACCTCCGGTGCGCGTCGTCTGGTGCAATCGAGGATGACCGGGGGACGCTCGGTGACTCGTAGAGAGCGCATCATCAAGAAGTTCGTGGCATGGGCTGTTGTTCTGCTGTTCCATCGAGTCGAGGTGCGACAGCCGTTCGGACTCTCTTCGAGTGGTTCTCAGCTTGCCAACGCAAGCCATTTCGGCGGATTCACGGATCCTCTGCTGCTGATCCGGGCGATGGACCGGGTACCGAGATTCATCGCGCGCGACGTGATCTGGAAGTTCCCCATCGTGCGAAGCATCTTGAACTGGGTCGGTGCCATACCTGTACACAAGAGCGATGACGGAGGCCCGTCATCGAACGATGAGATGTTCCGATCAACGTACGATGCGCTCGGCGAGGGTGACCTCGTGACGATCTTCCCCGAGGGGATCACCGTCGACGATCCCCGGATTGCCCGAATCAAGACGGGTTCCGCGCGGATTGTTCTGGGGGCAAGGGCCAACGGCGTCAAGAACATCACGCTGATGAGTGCTGGCATCCACTACCAGAACAAGGCCGCCCTGCGTTCAGAGGTGTTCATAGACATTGGCTATCCGATCAACCTGGACGAGTGGGTCGATGAGAACATTGCCGAGGGCGAACCACAGGACGCCACGAACCGTGAGGCTGTCACGGCTCTCACTTCGGAGATGGAGAAGAGGCTGAGATGGGCTGCGCCCGATTTTGAGGACTGGGTCTCGGCGCGGAACCTGACGGCTGCAGCCGATGTGGCGCTCCGCAGGGCGGACGGCTCCGGCCCTCCCGTTGGTCATGGAGACCGAGAGCGACTGGCAAGATTGCTCGACGAGGCAGAGGGCGAGTCGAAACAGGCGGTTGTGGATGCGATGGATGTGTACCAGGGAGAGCTCGACGCTCTGGGCTACGACGATGATCTTTTCGTGACAGGGCTCAAGACCAAGCCTGCCTTCTTGTGGAACATCGTCAAGGACATCGTCATCGGCTTGCTTCTGCTGCCGTTCGCTGTCGTCGGGCTGATCGTCAACGCCATTCCGATGGCAATCGTCTGGTTGATAGGGAGGCTCAAGGTTGACGATGCAATGATGGCAACCATCAAGCCGCTCGGTGCTCTCTTCGCGTTCATGGTCACGTGGGGATTCTGGTTGTGGCGTGCGGGGACCATCGGCGGCATCGGTGTGTTCGCAGCCACGATCGTTCTGTTGCCGTTCTACTTGTTCGCCCTGATTGCCCTCGTCGAGCGATTTGTGTTGCTCTTCGGCGCGATCAGGTCGTTGACGCGTTCACGATCGATCAAGGACGTGTACGAGCACGTTCACGAAGACCGTTCCGCAGTGGTCGAGGCAGTCGCTCAGGCTGTCTGAGGGCACAGAACGTAGTACGAGTGACGTAGTACGTAGAAGACGCGCGGAGAGGGCGTTCCGGGCAAGAACTGAGAACAAAGACCGGAAGGGAAAAGATTCCTGCGGTCTACTTCCCGAGCTAGCAATCCCTATCCGCTGATCTTCGTAGTACGTACTACGTGCTTCGTCATACGTACGACGTACTAGTGCCTGCTATCTCCCCGGTTCGATTCGATCCCGCTTACTCAACCCGACCCAAGGCGATCTTCTCCGCCCGTTCCACTTCAGATGAGCGGAGCCTCTCTTCGATCCGCTCCATCTGGACGGTCGTGACGTCATCGAATCCGTATGCGATTCGGATGAAGGTGGCGAGATCCGCCCTGTAGTCGTGTCCCGACGAGTTGAATTCGCCCGGTATCACGGTTGCAGCGTTCTTCGTGTCGATGAGCCCCTGCCAGAACGCAATGCCGGGGAGCCACCGCTGTTGGGCGTTGACTCCACGTCCCCGATCAGGCTGCTTGAGCCACTCGGGCATCGTATGGAACGTCGAGGGGGAGAAACTCGCAACGGGGTCGTTGTCGTGGTTGAGGAATGTCGCAGGCAGTACCTGCTCGCCTGACTCGACGTACTCGACAAGCTGCTCGGGACGATCGAAGACGGGGATGGCAGCGTCGTTCGTCAGCCGTTCGAACAGCCCTGTCCCGGAGGGAGTGCCCACCCAGAGCGCACCGTCCACGGGGAGATCATCACCGTCCCAGATCATCTCGACGCCGTTCTGTCCGGTCTGCGCGCCAAGGCTCTCACCATACGCGAACAGCCGAATGGGGCGATCGAGCTCGTTGATCTCGGATCTCAACCTCGCAATCAGTGCCGAGTACAGCGTGGAAGCGGTCTCGACCTTGTCCATCGACAGCATCGAAGGGAGGCTGCCGTATTGGATGGCCACTGTTGCGACATCACCGCGAGCCATGAGTTCTGCCGTTTCGATCGTGATGTAGTTGACGTAGCCTGTCCCGGCGGGAGAGGCAGCGATGATCGTCGACCTGTCGAAGCCACCTGTGCGGCGCAGTTCTTGGATTGCGAGTTCGACGCGCTCGTCGATCGTTCCCGCCGAGTCGACGCCGACGAACACGCGTACCGAATCCTTCCGGGCAGGCTCACCCATGATCTCCTCGATGTCGGCTCCGGACGTTGCGACCGATACCAGCCGTCGTCCCTGAAGCCCGAGTGTCTCGTAGGGGATCAGGCTGTAGTTTCCACCAGCGACGTTGACTCCCCTGGGTGCATCTGCGTATGCAATCTCGAACGCGCGATTGCCATTCGCTATCGAACCCATCACCCGGCCGAGGGCAACCTTGGCCCCCATGCCAAGCGCTCCAGCTGTTGCGACGACTCCGCTGGCATATACGACTGCACCAGGGAAGCCGGTCGTGCCTGTTGCCCTACGCGCCAGATGTCCCGATGCTCGGATCAGGGAGATAAGACCGCCAACGGCGCCAACAGCGCCGATCGACACGGCCGTGGCGGTTGCGAGGTACTTCGCGTCCGGCTCGTCGTTTCGGGCGTCCAGCGCGGATTGAACGTCCGTGGCTGTTGAAGCAGTAAGAGCCATCGCGCCGATCGCGCCCACGGTTGGCCGTCCGCTGTTCGAGACACCCGCCAACACCACGCCTCCCAGCACGTCCGTTCCCGTCTCGGTCCAAGCCGTCATGGGGTCGGTGGGCGATGTTGGCGTTCTGTTCGTACCGCGTAGGTAGGTCGCGGTACGGGTACCGGTTGCCACCGCGCTGGCCAGGCGTAGCGCAGAGGAGTCGCCGAAGGGGGAGAGAAGCCCGAGAACCTTGAAGGACGTGGATCCAGCGATGAATCCCGTGGCGAAGCTCCCCGCCATGATGAGACCTTGGTCCACGGCTGAGCGCGGCATGAGGCTTGGCTCCAACGATTTGGACGCCATGCGAATGCCGGTAAGCAGCCCTGCGATCGGGGCTGCGTACCTGGCGCCCTCAGTAGCAAACGCCAATGTCAGTCCTTGATGATCGCCGTAATGACTGACGTCAG
>CBETWC010000173.1:0-4702 GCA_965539925.1 uncultured bacterium | reverse complement strand
CAGATCACAGGCGCAGAACTCAAGCGGAGAACCCTTGCCACTGTCGCTCTTGTCATGATCGCGTTCGGGGCAGTCGCCTCTGCCGGTGATGTCATCGGTGGACTCTCCACCGGAATACCCGGGCAGGAAGGACCGATCTGGACAAGAGCCATCTCGGCCATCGGGTTCCTGCTTGCGGCGATCGTCATCACGGCAACCGCGAAACAGCAGCGTGACCGCCTCGGAACGGCTGGGTGGTACCTCACGGCGGCACCGTGGTGGCTTGCGGCATCATCGTTGTTCGGGCTGATCCCTCTGGTGGGCGGCACGGCCGGTTCGGTGCAGGCCGGTTTCACAGGTGTCGGCCTCCATCAACTGTTCGCCATGACCACGGCGGTGGGACTCCTCTACTTCGCGTTCTCGAAGATTAGCGGCGCTGACCTCACGGAGCCGCGACCGCTCGCGGCTTTGGGCTTCTGGTCGCTCACACTCACATGGGCATTCATGGGCGGGTCGGAACTCATCTACGCAGCCACCCCCGATTGGTACGAAACGCTGACGATCGCATTCGCCATCGGTGCACTCGCCCCGGTCCTCGCCATCGCCACAGACCTCGGCCTTCTGCTCAAAGGTCGTGTACAGGACATCGGAGACAAGGCGACGCTGAGCTACGGAGTGGTCGGCGGGTTGGCACTCATCACAGCAACCGTCGTCAACCTCCTGCTCGTGTGGCGCGCCACCAGCTCCGTCGTTCAGTACACAACTTGGACACCTGGGCTCGATGCCCTCATCGTGCTCGGCGGCGCTTCGTTCGCCATTTTCGCTGCGAACAGCGCACGAAGAGGTGGCGCAGCCTCTGCGACGAGCCTTCACTTCTCCTTGAGCACCATCGGCCTTGCGGGCGCTGCCGTCTCCCTCCTCGCGGGCGGGATCGTCACCGGCTTCTCATGGATCGCCGGTCCATCGAGCCAACTCTTCCCCAACTACGGACCCGGGTACGAGATCGCCGTGGTCTCGCTCACACCGTTCCTGTGGGCCTCCGCAGCCTTCCTTACTGTCTATATGGCAGCACAGATCGTCTACCTCGTCAGTGTCAATGTCACCTCTTCCGACGAGCTCGATGCGCCGGACGGGCCACTCGACTACGACCTGGAGTTCGAGGGTTCAACTCGCTATGTGGCCTGGAAGCGCCTCGTGTGGGGTGCGGCCACGGTCTGGGTGGCCTCAGCCTTGTTCACAGCCGTGCTGCCAATGATGGACAACACCGACACGGGTTCCACGATCACGGCGGACGAATACCGGACCTACGAGTCCGGAACGCTTGAGGCGGATGGCCGAAGCCTCTACATCTCTGAAGGATGCGCAGAGTGTCACACGCAGTCTGTTCGCCCGATCGTTGCTGACGTCGGCCTCGGTGCAGTAAGTGTTGCGGGTGATTACGCCCACGAGAATCCTGCGTTGATCACTGGCATTCGCATCGGACCAGATCTCACCCATGCCGCCTCACGGACGGAGTCCTTCGATGGGTCTGCCGTCGGAGCTCACCTGAAAGATCCCCGCGCAGTAGTCGAGTGGTCGACCATGCCGTCGTACGCCTATTTGTCGGATACAGAGATCGAAGCAATTGTCAGCTACATCGAGACTTTGAGGTAGGACGATGGACGAACTGCTCCAGCGAGTAGCCGAAATCAAGGGAATGCCCGCGTCCCTCGTCAAGAGGTCAGCCGAAGCACGTGCAGAGAAGACAGGGACAACGGTTGAAGCAGTGCTTCAGGAGTGGGTGGGGGAAGAAGCTGATTCGGCAGCGGCCGAATCAGCGCCATCAGCTATCAGCTCTCAGCCATCAGCGGAAGAACCGGAAGCCGACGAAGCGCCGGCAGAGATCACCACCGACTACCTCATCCAGCTCGCTGCGGATGCCAAGCGCATGCCGCCGAAACTCATCCTCTCATCGGCAACCGCACGCGCAGAGCACGGCAATACGTCGCTCGAAGCCGTCCTTGCAGAGTGGGCGGGAGTGGATTTGGAAGAACTCAGATCCCAGGCACCAGGCGTCAGGTCCCAGGCAGAGAAGCCAGCGGAGGAACCCAAGGCTGAGGAGCCGAAGGCAGCTCCGGTTGCCGCTGCGGCGGTAGCTCTCTCCATGGACGAGCTACTTGCGAAGGTCGCTGAGGTCAAAGGCATGCCTGCTTCGCTCGCAAAGCGATCCGCCGAAGCCCGATCCAAGAAGACAGGCGAACCCGTCGAAGCCGTCCTTGCAGAGTGGGCAGGGATAGACGTAGAAGAGCTGAGAACTGAGAGCAAAGAACAAAGACCGGAAGCCGCTCCGGTTACCGCTGCGGCGGTAGCTCTCTCCATGGACGAGCTGCTTGAGAAGGTCGCTGAGGTCAAGGGCATGCCTGCTTCGCTCGCAAAGCGATCCGCAGAGGCCCGGTCGAAGAAGACAGGCGAACCGGTCGAAGCCGTTCTTGCAGAGTGGGCAGGGATAGATGTAGAAGGGATGAGAGCAGAGAGCAGAGAGCAGAGACCAGCCACCCCTCAGCCAGAAGAGCCGAAAGCTCAGGAGCCGGAGGCTGAAGAACCGGAAGCCGTCATCGAGGTCATCGAGGGTTCGGCTCCGGAGGTCGAGGAACCGGCCGAGGAAGAAGATGCGCCAATCGCGCGAGGTGGGTATCCGAAGTGGCTCGCCGCGGCGTTCGTCCTCATTCCGCTCATGGCGGTCGTGTACATCCTTGTCACGCCGAACGGCCCCGACTGTGGAACTGCTGGCCAGCTTCTAATCGATCCGGTCACAGGCGAATCCGTCAGCTGCGACGGGTCCGAGTACGGCTTGGCCACTGTCGACTACTTCGCCCAGGGTGAGAGCCTGTATGGCCAGTGCGTTGCTTGCCACAGCTCTGATGGCTCTGGTGGCGCCGGACCGGCATTCGCTGGAGGTGCGGTCCTGGCAACGTTCCCTGCCGGTTCCTGCGACCAGCACATCGAGTGGATTCGAATCGGTACGGCCCGATGGCCCGATCCCACGTATGGCGCCAATGAGAAGCCAGTCGGTGGTTTCGGTCTGATGCCAAGCTTCATGTCGATGACGGACGAACAGCGTGCATCGGTCAGCCTCTATGAACGTGTGCAGTTCGGTGGCCAGCCTCTCGTGGAGGCAGAGCTGGACTGTGGACTGGCCGAGGCCGACACCGAGGGCGGCGAATCGACCGAAGCGGCTGGTTCCTGACCGGCCCGCACTCGGTACGCTCCCTTCCATGGTGAAGTCAGTCCTCGTAATCGGTGGTGGCCCGGGAGGTGCATCCGCTGCGTACTGGCTCTCGCGCAATGGTGTTGATGTGCACCTCGTCGAGAAGAAGCGTTACCCACGCGAGAAGGCATGCGGCGATGGGTTAACGCCCAGAGCCATCAAGCAACTCCTCGACATGGGATTCGATTTCGATGGTCTCGATCTGCACAGAGTCGACGGGCTACGTGCATATGCCGGCGACCTCAAGATCGAGATGCCCTGGCCGGACCACTCCGTGTACCCGAACTGGGGTGCGACCATGCGCAGGGCAGATCTCGACGGGATCGTTGCAGGGCTTGCACAAGCGCAGGGTGCGGTGATCGAAGAGGGCACGACTGCTATGCCCATCGTTGAGCACGACCGCGTATCCGGTGTGCGCCTGATGAACAAAGAGGGTGAACGCACGGTCCATCCTGATCTCGTTGTCATCGCAGATGGGTCGAACTCCCGATTCGGACGAGGTGTCGGAGCGGCTCGTCGCAAGGACTACCCGTTCGGTCTCGCGGTGCGTGCCTACTACGAGAGTCCGGCCTCAGATGACAGGTTCATCGAGAGCCAGCTCGACATCCGTGACAAAGAAGGCAGGGCGATGCCCGGGTACGGATGGGTGTTCCCTCTTGGAGATGGCGAGATCAACGTTGGTGCCGGGCTTGTATCCACGTTCAAGGGTTGGAAGGACGTCAACACGAGCCGAATCCTCGACGCGTACATCGCAGCCCTCCCCGACCACTGGGAAGTAGTTGAGACGTCACCCCACACGAAACCGATCGGAGGCAAGCTGCCGATGTCGCTGTCGGTCGGCCCCAAGGTTGGTCGGAACTGGGTCCTCGTCGGCGACGCTTCAGGCGCGGTGAATCCATTCAACGGTGAGGGGATCGACTACGCATATGAGACCGGGCGAATGGCAGCCAGGTATGTCGCGGAAGCAGTCACAGGCAGTGACGTCGCACTCGCCGGATACGCCCAGGAACTCGAAGACACCTACGGCGACTACCACCGCGTCGCACGACTCTTCGTCAAGGCGATCGGCAACCCGACGATCATGCGGACCTTGACCACGGTTGGCCTGAGATCGAAACCTCTCATGGAGTGGACGCTCAAGGTGATGGCCAACCTCCTCGACCCCGACGAAGCAAAAATGTCCGAACACGTCTACCGCGCCATCGAACGAGCCGTCAACGTGGGGAATTAGAACCGGCTTCGCCGGCGTAGTACGCATGGCGGCTCAACTGGTGGTCGCAACACATTGTCCTCCCTTCAGGGAGGACGGAAGAGCGACGAAGTCGCTGTTCAGGAGGGGGTGCGAGCCTGCGAGCGTCACACGCCACGACCTCGCGACGGTTCTTGATGAGGAAAGCTGTGTGGTTGTTGGTGTGGGCACGGTCTTGCCGTACCGGGTTCGCAGGCTCACGGTCCCCCCTGGCTCGAAGACTCGCC
>CBETWC010000172.1:0-4740 GCA_965539925.1 uncultured bacterium | reverse complement strand
TCGTCACAGGGGCATCCAGGGGCATCGGTCGTGCCATAGCGCTGCAACTCGCCGCCGACGGCTTCGCTTTGGGAATCAACTACGCGTTGAGTTCTGCGAAGGCAGAAGCGGTTGTGGCAGAGATCGAGGAGAACGGGGGCAAGGCCCAGGCAGTGCAGGCCGACGTTTCTGACGTCGATGCGGTCGCATCCATGTTCAAGACCATTTCCGACGAACTTGGGCCCGTGTCTGTCCTCGTCAACAATGCAGGCATCACCGACGATGGATTGCTCCTGCGGATGACGCCTGAACAATGGGACAACGTGGTGAACACGAACCTGCGATCTGTCTTCCTGTGCACCAAGACAGCGCTTCGTTCGATGCTGCGGGCGAGGTCCGGCAGGATCATCAACATCAGCTCCGTGTCAGGGATCTCAGGAAATCCGGGGCAGGCGAACTACGCGGCTTCGAAGGCTGGCATTGTCGGCTTCACCAAGTCGATTGCGAAGGAAGTGGGATCGCGAGGCATCACAGTCAACGCGATTGCGCCCGGATTCATCCAGACAGACATGACCGATGCGCTCGGTGAAACCGTCACAGATGCCGTGTCTGAACAGATCGCTCTCGGTAGGCTCGGCCTACCGGAGGAAGTCGCGTCCGTGGTCGGCTATCTTGCCTCCGCAGGTGCTTCATACATCACCGGCCAGACCATCGTCGTTGACGGTGGATTGGCCCTTTGACCATCAGGAGGCGGAAGCCATGGAACGTGCAGAAATCGAATCGAAGTTGAACGAACTTCTCGTAGAAGAACTCGGCCTTGATGCCGACAAGATCACACCAGACGCCCGTTTCGAAGAAGACCTCGAGGTTGATTCTCTCGGTGTCGTCGAACTGCTGATGGCGCTCGAAGACAACTTCGGTGTCCAGATCCCTGACGAGGAAGCAGAGTCGATCGGCACTGTTGCCCAGGCTGTCGATCTGGTTGTCGCCAAGCTGAACGGGTAGGTTCGACAATGGATGGTCGCAGGGTCGTAGTCACGGGCCTCGGGACGATCACGTCACTGGGTTCGAGCGTGGATGAGCTATGGAGCAATCTGCGTGCAGGTAAGAGCGGTATCTCGCGGATCGAACGCGTCGATGTCTCGGACATCACGTCGAAGATCGGGGCTGAGATCAAGGACTTCGACATGACGGAGTTCATGTCCAAGCGCGACGCCCGTCGTCTGGACCGAAGCGCCCAGTTCTTCTGGGTTGCCACCAAGCATGCGCTTGACGATGCCGGGTTGGCGTACGAGGAAGATGACCCACAGGCCCTACGAGCCGGCGTCCTGGCAGGCACAGGGATCGGCGGCATCGAAACCATGGAGGAGCAGATCGGCGTGCTCGCCGACCGTGGGCCAAGCCGCATCTCTCCTTTTGGCATCGCGAAGATCATCTCGAACATGGCTGGTGGTATCGCGTCCATCGACTTCAATCTCTACGGACCGAACTCGACGGCGGTGACGGCATGCGCAGCCTCCGCGAATGCGATCGGGGATGCTGCAGCGGTCATCGCTCGTGGCGCAGCAGACGTGATGGTTGCTGGCGGGGGAGAGGCTGCGATCACGCGCTTCGCGCTGGCGGGTTTCGCATCTGCAAGGGCGATGAGCACGAACAACGATGACCCTGAGGGCGCATCACGACCCTTCGACCTCAACAGGGATGGGTTCATCATGGGCGAAGGTGCAGCGGTACTCATCCTCGAGGAACTCGAACACGCACGCTCGCGCGGGGCAACGATCTATGGCGAAGTCCTCGGATACGGCATGTCTGCTGACGGTTATCACATAACGCTGCCTCGCCCTGGTGGTGCCGGTGCGGCTCGCGCCATGCAGGCAGCCATGGCTGATGCGGGTATGGAGCCATCAGAGGTCGACTACATCAATGCCCACGGAACGTCAACGCCAGCGAACGACAAGACCGAGACGGCAGCCATCAAGACCGCCTTCGGGGATGTCGCCTACGACGTCCCCATCTCTTCCACCAAGTCGATGACAGGCCACCTTCTGGGTGCCGCCGGTGCGATCGAGTCACTTGCGTGCCTTCTCGCCATTCGAGATGGCGTTCTCCCTCCGACGATCAACTACGAGACCCCGGATGAGGAGTGCGACCTCGACTACGTCCCGAACGAGTCGCGAGCGGTGCCGATCCGAACCGCCATGACGAACTCATTCGGCTTCGGTGGCCACAATGTCTCACTGATCTTCGGAGCTCCGCCGACCTGAGGTCTAGCGTTCGGCGTTCGGCGTTCGGCGGCTAGCGGTCGTCGCTCGTTTCGCACCCGACTCCTGTCGGCGGCAGCCCGGCCGCTTCGCGTTCGTTGTATTCATCGAACGAGCGCGTGACGAGGGCAGCGACGAGACCGACTCCAAGGAACGAGATGCCAGCGGTGACGATCCCCCCGGTGATCTCGAGTGGCCGGCAGACCGAGGGGAGACAGATCGCCTGAACGATGCTTGAACCGATGAGTCCGCCAGCCATGGTCCCGACGAGCACGGTTGAGATGATGGCAGGCCGGACGTTGGTCCGGACACCCACAAACGCGAGAGCGCCGAAGAACACCGAACCGATGGCGGCTCCGAGTGTTCCGCTGATGAGTGCACCAGTCACGGCTCCGAACAGCGCGGTGGCGACGATCGCAAGCACATCACTCGTCCGCATTGTCTGGCTCCTTCTGCTCGTTCTGCCGGGGGGCCACCGGTGAAGGCAGCGGTGGCGTGATCACAGCTGTGACCTGCTTCGCCTTGGGGGACCATGCCATGCCTGTGATGGCGAGTATGCCAATGGCGATGATGTAGTTTCCCGGTTCGGTCGTCTGCGTGACTGCGATCACCCCAGACACGGGCACCGCTACTCGGAAGCCCCAGACACCAAAAGGTAGCCCGCGGCCAAAGGCCCATGCCGACGCCATCATGACGACCACGAGTGTCCAATGGCTGGGCCTTGTCCCCTCGTGGGCAGCCAGCCCCACGACGATCGGCGCCAGCGCACCCGAGGCGAGGAGAGCCACGGGCACCCTCCCAAGCTGGTCGGCTACCGGCTGTTGTCGCACCCACAGTGTGAGCCAGGGACCGCTGAGGCCGACGATCGCGACCGCACCGACAGCGAGTGTGAGCCAGAAGAGGGAGGAGTCACCAAGCGAGGCGAGCACGGTGGAGGACACAACTGTGGCGGCGAGGAGCCACCGACTCCATGGTGCTCGTACGAGAAGAAGGCCGGCGAGTCCGCCGAGAGAGATTCCCATGAGTCCGAGGAGGATCATCGCAGATGATGATCGTGCGACGGGACCGCTGTCGATGATGAACGCTGCGGAACCAATGATCACCGCCAGGAATGCTGATACACCGATCGCTATCGGGAGGCGTCTCATTGCAGTGCTGTTGCGGTGCTACTGCGCTGCTCGTGAATCCACCAGGCCGGGGATGCGAACTCCGCCGAAGATGCTGTCCGATACGAGGACTGCTTTGTATCGATAGAGCGCCCCGGGGAGTTCCGAGTAGTCGAATTCGAACTCGTCGCCCGTCGCGAGATTCTCGGAGAGGAAGTTCCCATTGGCGTCCTCGAGGTAGAACTCTCGCTCGTCCAGATTGATCCACTTCACAATCTGGATCTTGGATATGTCGATCTCAAGATTGGAAGGACGTAGGACGCCGTTGTCGATGTGGACGATCACGACACCTTCGGGCGGGGGCTCGGTTGTCGTTGTGGATGTCGGGCGGCGATCAGCTTCGAGGGTTGCCTGCGATGGCCCCGATGTCAGAAGGGATCCAAGCACGAGCAGGGCAACGAAGACTCCAGCGACGAACAGAGTGCTCTTGAAGATGGATCGGTTGGCCAAGTTGCTCCTTGCTGACAGGGCAGCGGGGAGTGTAGCGAGGTTTCCCGCGTTCAGCTGGTCGGACTTTCCGGTGACCATCGGGACTCTTCCGCCCACCGGTGCGGAGTCGATCGAATGAGCGTGACGACCTCGCCGTGGTTGGGAGGATCGTGTCGCAACTCACCGAGATCGCGACCGGTCATGAGCAGCCGTGCGGCCTGTAGCGGATCCTGGTGGCCGACGACCACAATGCTGTTGTGGCCAGAGGCGACTGCATCATCGACGACTGACACATACCGTTGCGCAACATGGGCGAGTTCCTCTGTCCCGCCGGCCGCCTCAGCATCCTGGAGGTAGCTCTCGAGTTCGCCGGGGAAGAGCGAAGGGATCGACTCCCAGCGGATTCCTGTCCAGTGGGGGAACTGGCCGGACTCGGTCAACCTCGGTTCCACGGTCGGATGGACGCCGTGGTGTCTTGTGATCGCCGTTGCGGTCTCGACGGCACGGGCAAGGGGCGACGTGAGCACGACGTCCAGCGGGAATGCGCCGAGATGCCTTCCCGTGGCATACGCCTGTTGCACTCCGGCAGGGGAGAGGTGGAACCCGGGAAGGTCGCCGTAGACGATGTGGTTGGGATTGGGCACCTCCCCATGACGGACGAGGTAGAGACGGCAGGTGTCGGGCATGGGGGAAGAGTAGGCGGCCCGCGGCCGCCGGACCGCTCGGCTGCGCCTTGCTTCCAGGCGTCAGGCATCAGGTGTCAGGTGTCAGGCAGAGAGGAGAGAGATGAGGCGGGCAGCGTCGCCACACCACGAGCGTCCTCCCTTCAGCCTCAATCCACGAGGTCGGTGAAGGCCCAACAGTCGTCCCACCTTCAGGGGGGACAACAGCCGAGCGTCAGCTCG